>ONBI01000058.1 GCA_900316035.1 uncultured Eubacteriales bacterium | reverse complement strand
TTTTAGCTACCCTTGCCTTGATGATTCAGTTTGGTTATCCCTACCTGGATCAGATGGCAAGGAAACAGAAAGAGCTTGAGGATGAAAAAACGACCTTGGAGAAGATGATCCAGCTTCAGGCCCAGCAGGAGACTCTTTCGAAAGAGACGATGGATGCGATGAACCGCAAGTTCCATGATCTGAAGAATCAACTGCTGGTGATTGAAAGGGAAAAAGGAACTCTTGATCCGAAGTCGATGGAAGAACTGAAGAAGAACCTCGATACCTATCAGGCTTTCTATCATACCGGGAACAATGCTCTTGATATTCTTCTTACCCAGAAAGCATTACTTGCCCAATCCAAAGGAATCCGTGTTTCCTATATTGTGGAAGGAAAAGCTTTTTCTTCTTTATTAGAAAGTGACTTGGTTTCTCTTTTCGGAAATGTGTTAGATAACGCCATTGAAGCCACTTCCAAAGAAAAAGAAGAAAACCGCCTGATCAAGCTCTGGGCAGTCGAAAAGAACGGTCTCCTATTATTGAAGGAAGAGAATCCCTCTTCGACAAAACTCTCCTTTGAAAACGGGCTACCTATCTCCACCAAAAACGACCCTCTTTTCCATGGTTTCGGTATGAAATCCCTTTCGTATCTGGTGGAGAAATACAAAGGCGAAATGAACGTCAAACAGGAGGAGGGATGGTTTTTCCTCTCGATTGTTCTACCTGAAAGCAAAGAAGATACCGCTTCCATTTCTGTCAAAGTTTGAACCGGTTCTGTCAAATTTAAGCCCTTACATTTTCCACGCATTAACCTGATAACGAAGAAAGGAGAACCTTCATGAAATCAGGTTTAGCACGTGGTCTCACTTTAACCTCTCTCTTATTGCTGGCCTCTTCGGTGACGGCAGCGACTCTGATGGAGCGCTACCACATCCAGATGGACCAGACTTTCGGGACGGTTTCCGAAAAGACTGTTTACGAGAAGACAGACGACAAAGATGCAAGCGACCCTTGGAACTTCAAAAACGAGTTCAACAGCGTCGCCGAAGCGGTAAATGGCTATAAGGATTTTGCGCTTCAAGAAGCCGACGAAACCATGGCTCTTTTAAAGAACGACGGAGCTCTTCCTTTAGCAAAAGGAACCACTTCTTCGACAAAGCTCAACGTCACCATGATGGGCTTACGTTCCTATGCGCCGGTATATGGCAATAACGGCGGTTCCATTCCGGATAAAGCCACCATCGACGATGGTAACCACATCTGGGAATCCTTCGAGAAGCAGGGCTTTGTCCTCAATCCGAAGTTCAAGAACGCCTATAAAACCTATACCGATAAACTCACCTGGGGCGGAAAAGGTTTCGGTGCCACTCCGCCGGAATATGTCGAACTGAAGACGACGGCCGGTGTTCCGGAACTTTCCCCTAGTGAATTAGCTGCCATCGATTCCGATATCCATAGCGACGATAGCCAGTATAGCGATGCGGCGATTGTCGTCTTCGGAAGAGAAGGCGGCGAATCGAACGAATATACCGTCGGTCCTTCTGGAGTCGATAGCGATACCAAGACGAGTAACGGCAACATCCTTTCTCTTTCCGAGGAAGAGAAGGCGGTCTTAAAGGATGCCGAAGACCATTTCCAGAAGGTCATCGTCCTTATCAACTCCACCCAGGCGATGGAGATCAAGGACCTCAAAGACGACAAGAAGGTCAACGCCATACTCTGGGTCGGTTATCCCGGTTCGTATGGCTTTGAATCGGTTGCGAAAATCTTGCGCGGGGAAGTCAATCCGAGCGCCTATTTAGGCGATACCTATATCACCAACGGTATGGCTTCTCCTGCTTTACAGGCGCAGGGAAAGATCCCTTGGACGAATCCTGCTTCCGATTTCACCGAAGGTGCTAACGTCAACTCCTACCTCGTCGAAGCCGAAGGTATCTATTCGGGTTACCGCTACTACGAGACGCGTTATGAAGATATCGTCAAAGGCGTTTCCGGTGCCAGCACCGCAAAGGCCGGAACCTATTCCAATGCCGATACGACGATTGCTACCACCGATGGCACTTGGAACTACGATAATGAAGTTGTTTATCCTTTCGGCTATGGCTTAAGCTACACCGACTTCTCCGAGAAGCTCGATAATGTCGAAATCGCTTCCGATAAGAAGACCGGCAAAGTCACTGTCACAGTCACCAACACCGGTGATGTCGCCGGTAAGAAGGCCATTCAGCTTTATGCTAAGGCCCCTTATACCGATTACGATAAGGAAAACAAAGTCGAGAAGTCGGCAGTTCAGCTCATCAACTATGAGAAGACCAAACTCCTCAACCCGGGAGAAAGCCAGACCATCACTCTTGATGTCGATTTCTCTAACCTCGCTTCCTATGACTACACCAAGGCGAAGACCTATATCCTCGATCCCGGAGACTACTATCTCTCCATCGGTGACGATGCCCATTCTGCTTTGAACAACATCTTAGCAAAGCAGGGTCTTACTCCGGCTAGTACCGACCACCGGATGGACGGAGAAGGTAACAGGGATCTTGTCTATCGCTGGAAATGGGATGATTTCGATGATTCGACTTTCCGTTATGAAGAAAACGGAACCGAAATCACCAATCAGCTCTCCTCGGGCGATTCCTCGATGGATCTCAACAGCTTCGATGACTATAAGAACACCGTCACTTATCTTACCCGTGCGGATTGGAACGGCACTTTCCCGAAGTCCTATTCCGGATTAGAGGCAAAAGGCCGTGTCAAAGAGCTTCTCAACGATGACTTCTATACGCTTAAAACCGGAGAAGATACTTCCTCGATCAAGTTCGGTCAGACCGGAACACTCAAGCTCAGCGACCTCAAGGGTGCTGCTTGGAGCGATGAAAGATACGATCAATTAGCCGATCAGGTCAGTATCGAGGAATTCCTTGATTTTGCCTCGCACGCTTTCCACAACATCCAGGGTATTCCTTCCGTCGGCTTCGAGAAGAGAAATGCCGATGACGGCCCGGGTGGATCCGATACTCATACCTTCAAGGAAGGCAGCACGAAAGGTGTCGCTTGGTCCGATGCCAAGACTTCTAGTGATGGCGATAAGGGTACCCGTGTTGCTCCGTCTCCGGAGAACCTCGCCTACAGCTTCAACAAGGAACTCAGCTACCGTAACGGTGAGATCATCCTCGGCGAGACTTCGCTCGATCTCAACCTCCCGATCATGATCGGTCCGGGCGGAAACCTCCATCGTCATGGCTATAATGGCCGTGGTGGCGAATATTATTCTGAAGATCCTATCCTTTCCGGCTTCACCGGTTCGGCGGTTGTTCAGGGGGCTCAGAGCAAGGGTTGCTTAGTCAACATCAAGCATGCTGCCTTCAACGATCAGGAAAACAACCGTTCCGGTATCGCGGTCTTCATGAACGAACAGAAGGCCAGAGAGATGGAACTCCGTAACCTCCGTCAGATGTTCTTAGCCAAAGGTAAACCGGCTAGCTTCGTCAAGGATTCTTCGAAAGCCGATACCTATAAGTCAGGTGCCTTAGGTGTTATGACTTCCTATAACCGTATCGGTGCGGTTCCTAGCTCCGGTAACTATGGTATGATGCAGAAGATTCTCCGTGAAGAATGGGGCTTCAAAGGCTACAATGTCACCGACTTCACCGGTGTCTCCTTAAAGGCTTCCCCGAAGGAATCTATCTTAGCCGGTACGGTCGCCTTCTGCGGTTTCGGAAAACCGTCCTTATCCTACTGGAATGCTCCGTCCCTCACCGGCGATAAAGCGATGGCGGAAGCAATCCACAAGGATATCAAGTACATCCTCTATTCGTTAGCGCAGTCCAATGCCTTAAACGGTATCAACAGCTCTACTGTCGCCAAGACCGTGAAGCTCAACACCTGGTGGAGAACAACCTATATCACCTTGATTTCGGTCTTCTCCGTCACTACCGCTGCCTTGCTTGTCTTAACGGGTCTTTCGATCCGAAAGGAGAACTGAGATGAGAAATTTCGTGAAAAAACAGACGGCCGCCGGCTGGCTTACTCTCGCTAGCTTCCTTCTTGGCCTTATCAGCTTCCTCATCTATCTCATCAACGCGACAACCGGTTACTTTGCCGATGGCGGAGTCGATGGTTTTGTTCTTGCTTTCTATCTTCTCTATATCGTCGCTGCGGTTGCTTTCGTTCTCTTCGCTGGGAAGAACAAATGGCTGGATTCGGGATTCTATCTCCTTGTCGATGTCTTCCTTGTTCTTGCTATGTGCTTCACCATCAGCCAGAGAGCCGAACCGATCGGTGATATGTTAGTTCCGGTCAACCATCCTTCCGGTGAAATCAAAGCCGTGAAGTGGGCTTTGACTTCAATCATCCTCAACGGGGTAAGCTTCCTTGTCCTGACGGTCGCTAGCTTCTTTACTAGTCCCATCAAGAAAGCCGAACCTGTAGAGGCTAAGTAATCGATTCCCTCCTAGGAGACCTTGCTGCCGCAGGGTCTCTTTTTCGGTGGGATAGAGAAGAAAATATAAATTCACGATAAATTCGCGTTTCCGAAAATAAGTACGGATTTATGTGAATTTAAGCTTTATAAGTTCAGATTATTAGGAAATAAATTCAGATATAACCAACCTGTCACTTCTTCAGGAAATAAAGCTTGCCCTTGCGTTTCGCTCCGTTGGTAATAAGAAGTCCTTTACTTTCCATGCTGTTAAGAAGACTAGAAAGCTTTGTCCTTCCGAAAGCCACTTCCGGAAGAACATCGAGAAGACCGGCTCCGTTTTCCCCACGCTTTTGAATTGCGAGATAGACTTCTTTCTCATCTTCGTTAAGCTCAGGAAGATTCGAATGGTAGGAGATGACGAGTGTAGTCTGATTCTGGCTATCGTCTTCCGAAAGAACGGGATCCGGAAGGGAGCAACGATGGCATTTAGAAAAGATATTGGTGATTCCCGTTCCGCCGGCATCAGAAATACCGAGATGGCGGAAAAGAGACATAATGGAGCGGTTTCTCGGATCGCTGATACCTCCTCTCAGTGCTTGCTCGAGACCGACTTTGAGTCTACCGGCGTATCTTACGGTATAACCATCCTGTTGCCTCAGGAAAAGAATGCCCCCTGCAAGGAAAGGCGAATAGTTCGTAAAAGTATTACAGAGAGATTCACGAAGAACCTCTTCCATCAGAGTTCGACCGACATCCTTATCTTCTTCGATCACATAGGGTTTCGGTAAAGCATTTTTCATCTTCTCCATCAGCAGAAGATAGAAATCGAAAAGGTTCCCGCTCCAGGTGTCATCCTGCGAGAAGATGCGGTCGTTCCATTTGGAAGAAGGCGTTTCCGCTTCCCGGTAGTCGAGCGCATATTTCGGAAAGACCTGTTCAATCAGAGGAGCATTTGTAAACATCATCAACGCAGCAAGAGTAAGAACCTCTTCTCCTCTATTATCCTTGTGTAAGCAACCCATGGAACGAAGGAAATCTTCATCGCTAAGACTTTTATATATGTTCTTAGGATTATAGGAATCCATCTCTTTCCGGTAAGCGGCAAGAGTCTCTTTATTCACCGAAGAAAAACCGAACCCCATCGGATTAAGTCTTAGATCATAGCTTTCTTCCCCGTTATCGAAAAGAAAGTATTTCAATTCGCCGCCATTGAGATGCTGATCTCCTTCTCCGACGCGGAGAAAACTCTTTTCCAGCTGCCCATCGAGATAAACCGGTTTGATTGTACGGTTTGCTTCGGGAATATGGAGGACGAGGATTTTCCTTCCTTGAAGGACAAGAAGGGAAAAGTCCTCCTCTCGGAAAATAGGATAGGAAAGTTTACCGGCTCTTTCCGTCGTGAGCAGGTCTCTTATCATATCCTCTGGATTTTCAACGCCGAGAATCTCATTCTTCTCTTTTCCTTCTTTGACTCCGAAATAGATAGAACCACCGGAAGTGTTGGCAAAAGCAGAGATAGTCTCCCACACATTCCTAGGGACACCACCCTGTGCTTCTTTTAGTTCCGTATGGATATCTTCTTTGAGATAAAGGTTTTTCTCTTCGTTCATAACTCATTTCCTCGTATTAATAGCAAAAATAAATTCATACTTTGTTTTAATAAGTTCATTTTAGAAATAATAAGTACGGATTTATGTGAATTAATACAGATTTATGTGAATTTATCAAGCTTACATGAATTAATGGGATTTCCGTATTCTTTTCCGCTTCATCAAAAAAGACAGGTATTACCCTGCCTTGAAACTTCTTTACTTATGCGCTTCGATAGCGTCGACTATGATCTTCTCCATCTCTTGTTCGTCTTTTCCATGATGATGGAAAGCTTCTCTGAGCGTGATACGGTCAGCGACTGCTTTCCTCATCGCCGGATTTCCGAGATGGACAAACCCTTCCTTGACCATGACATCGACTAAGAAGGGATAACGATCCAGAACAGCACCGACTTTTTCATCTAATGTGAAATAAGAATTCATTTTCTTTTCTCCTGTAAAGCTTTGTTACCTTACCAAAGGAGAAAAGGAAAAGCAAACGATATGATTTTTCTCTAATGGGAAGTAGAAGCTTTTGTCGAAGCAGAGACGGAAGAATCTTTTTCTTCGCTCTCCGCCTTTCCGATTTCTCCGGCTTCGGTAAAGCCGACTTTAGCAAGAACGACCGCGATCAGCTCATTGATGACGGAAGCTGCCGTGATAGTTCCCTGAATCAAAGTAGCCGATTCGGGATCGTCACTAGCTAAGGTATTGACCGCAATACCCGTAAAGACAAGAGAGACTCCGGAATGAGGAAGAAGGGTAAGACCAAGATACTTGCTTACGGTCTTCGGCATCTTCATGATACGGGAGCCAAGGCTTGCTCCTCCGATCTTTCCGATAGCTCTGGAGACAATATAGATAAGGGTATAGATACCGGCTCCGGCAATCGAATGATAGTCAAGAGGCATACCGAGATCGACAATGACGATAAGAAGCGAAAGAGAAAGAATTGGATGGGATCTCTTTTCGATGGTCTGCATCTTCTTTTCGTCCAGCATATTCTCCGGTACTGCCGTAAAGGCCATACCGGTTAAGAAGCAGTTGAGGACATCGCTCTTAAAGAGATACTTGTTGCAGACAACCACAATTCCCAAAGTCAATAACATAAAGAAGAGCATCATAAAGAAATCGACCCAGGTGTTCTTGAGGACTTTGGCAAGGAAAGAGTAGAGGAAACCCATCGCGATACCGATAGCAAAAGGAAGAAGAATCATCAATACGACCATCCACCAAGCCATCGCAGCAGATCCAACGGTTCCGGAAACGAGGGAAATGGTAGTAAAGAAAACAATGACACCGACCACATCATCTAAAGCAGCCATCGGAATCAATGTTCTAGTAACCGGGCCATCGGTTTTGTACTGATCGACAATGGAAAGGGCAGGAGCAGGAGCCGTAGCTAGAGCGATGCCACCGAAAAGGAATGCTAAGTAAAGAGGTTTATGGGCAATCGCCAAAGTGACTAAGAAGAAAAGAGAAACAACTAAAAACGTTCCTAAGGACTGGAAAAGAGTTGTAACCAGAATCTGCGTTCCTGTCTTCTTCAGTTTCTGAAGATTGAGTTCTCTTCCGATCATCAATCCGGCAAAGAGTTCAAAGGCGTGGATGACGATCTTGAACCAGGTATTATTGATGAAATCCAAGGAGACGAGTCGCCCAAGGTATGGCCCTAAAACAATACCGGCGATAAGCCAACCTAAGATGGCCGGAAGTTTGATTTTACTGAGTAAGATTCCTAAGACATAGGCGCTTGCTAGGATAGCTATGAAGCCTAAGATATTGACGGCTATTTCCATAAGGGTTTCATGACCTCCATATAATCCTGAAGAAGAGCTTTTCGTCTATTTTCTTTTCCTAAAGCAGCTAAGGTGCTTTCAATAGAAAGGAAGATAGAAGGATGCTTTTGATAATCCGAAGAGAAGGAAGAAAGAAGATCTTTCTTCAGGGCTTTTCTCCGCTTTTCCATTTCTTCCAAAGCTTTCTCCCTTAAAAGCTGTTCCAAAGAACAGAGATTGAAAGTACGATCCGAAGTGACCATCAGAAGATCCGAATAAGAAGAGAAGAGTTCATAGGCTTCTTCCCCGGGTTTCGGATTTTCCATATATTCTTTTTCCGCTTCATCAAAATGAGAGAACGCATACGCATAAGCATTCTTAGCAAAAGAGCCTTTGGAAGGATAAAGGAAATAGAACGTCTTCTTCGAGATCTTTGCTTCCCGACAGAGATCTTCGACGGTGAATTTGACTCCGCTTTTTCTTATCTGTTCTATCGCTAAGCGGTAAAGCGAATCTTCATTTCTTGGTTCCATCTTTTTTTACCTGCATTAGCAGTATAGCTTCGGAAACTATTTTTTCAAGAAAGAGTTTCCTAAAAAGAGGAAAGCATCGAAAAAGCGGTGCCCATCATAGACACCGCACAGATACGATAAGGATGGAAGATCCTTTATTTCTCTAGAGAAGCCGTTTCTTCTTTTTTACTTCTCTGTTTCATCACAATTCTTTCATAGATAGCTCTACCACCGACAAAGAGAAGCAGAACAATAACCGCAAGGGTGACAATGGTTGCACCAGGCTTCCAATCCGCATAATAGGAGAGGATCAATCCACTTCCCATCATCAGGACGGAGAAGATTTCGGAAACCACCAGAGTTACTTTGTAGCCTTTCTTCAGCTGTAAAGCCATCGCGGTAGGAAGAACCACCATCGAAGAGACGACCAAGGAACCGACGATCTTGGAACCTAAGGCGATTGTAAGAGCTAAAAGAAGATCTTCGACGAAATTGAGGATACGGGTAGGAATCTTTGCAACTCTGCTTTCGGAAGGAGAATATAAAGAAGCGAAGATCTGCGGAGTGAAGAAGATAGTGAAAAGAAGAGCAACTACAGTTAAGACAATCGTGAGATAAAGTTCTTCTTTCGATACCAGTAACACCGAACCGAAAAGATAGGAATCAAAACTCGAAGCATTGGTATAGCTAGAAAGAATACCGGCTAAACCGACCGCTAAAGCAAAGACGACCGAGACACCGACTTCTGCATACTTGCTGAAGCGGCTTCGGATCAATTCGAGTAACAGCAAAGAAACAAAACAGGCGGCTAAGGAAGTCCAAAGAGTATTCAGGCCTGCAGCTAAACCGATAGCAACACCGGCTAAAGCGGAATGACTTAAGGCATCTCCGGAAGAGGAGAGTCTTTTATAAACCGCAGGTCCACCGGCTAAAGGCATCAACAGCCCAAAGAGAAGAGAGACGATGAGCGCGACGATCATGAACTCAGAGTTCCACATGATGATGCCCCCTCGAGATTTCTTTTTCGTAGGTGAGAATCTTACCATCTTCGATAAAGTAGATGTGATCGGCTTTCTTCAGATCTTCCGGATGATGCGAGACAAAAAGGATACCGACACCATTATCTTTCAAAGAGTTAATCTGGGTGACCAAACACTCATGGCTCTCTTCGTCCATACCGGCATCCGGTTCATCGAGAACCAGTAAGGAAGGAGAACCTATTAAAGCTTTTGCGACTTTGACACGCTGTTGCTGACCACCGGAAAGTTCCTGGATGTTTTTTCCCCGCAAAGAGGTGAGATTAAGACGCTCCAGCATTTCCTTGACCTTGGCTTTCTTCTCTTTGCTCGGAAAGGAAAGATGAGAATCCACCAATCCTAACGAGACGATCTCTTCGACGGTCGCCGGGAAAGAAGCATCCGCCATCGAAGTGGTCTGAGCGATATAGGAGATTTTTCTCTCTTTCCAGATCACCTTTCCTTTCGATGGTTTCAATAGGCCTAAAGCCAAACGGAGAAAAGTGGATTTTCCTCCGCCATTAGGTCCTAAGATACCGACAAATTCGCCATCTTCCATCCGGAAAGAGATATCTTCTAGGACATTCTTATCCGGAAAGGAGAAAGATACATGGTCAAATTCGATCATTTACAAGCCTCCTTCAGTTTTTCAAGGTTCTCCCTGCTCTTATCAAAATAGGTTTTTCCGTT
>ONBI01000026.1 GCA_900316035.1 uncultured Eubacteriales bacterium | reverse complement strand
AAGGTCCTGTTCCTGCATCGGAGAAACAACATAAGCCATCATCTGAGCATCCTTGGAGACACATGAAGATATAGGGACAAAATCACTGAACAATGACAGGAGACCTTCGCCTCTTCATGACTTTACCGATCTCTTTTTCGAGAAGAAGAAGAACCCGGCCACAGAAAAAGGCAGGATACTTCCTGCCTCGCAACGCATCTTTTACCGGCCCTGGAATTCCCTTGCGACCTTGTTGACTAAGCCCATATCCGCTTTACCGGCATATTGGGTCTTGAAGGTGACCATCACGTTCTTGATGGATTTATCCGGCAAAGAATCGATGACCTTGCGGATTTCCTCTTCCGACATCTGCTGGGGAAGATAGGCCTTGAGGATAGCAATCTGAGCTTCGGAATTCTTGGCGTCTTCTTCTCTACCGGCATCGACATACATCTTCTTTTCGTCTTCGCATTCCTTGATGACCTTCGAGAGAACGGAAACCATATCGGCATCGCTCATCTCCTGGCCTTTGCTTCTCTTCTCGACTTCGGCTTTCTGATAGGCAGCGATAGCAACACCGAGGATGACTTTTCCGTTTTCATCCTTGTTCTTCAGCGCCTGCATCTTCGCTTTCTTCAGATCTAATACCGTAACCATAACTCTATTCTTGACTCCTTTCGGGTACGATAACAACGCAATTATCGAAGAACTCTTCGATAGAGACGGAATCCTTCCCCGATCGTCTCGGTCGGTTTCTCTACCAGGTTCACAGGTAAAGAAAGAACATTCTGTAAATAACTCTTCAATCCGGTAAGCAAAGCTCCACCACCGGAGAGATATAAGCCGTTTCTTGTAAGATCCACAACCAGTTCCGGCGGAATCTTGCTGACGACATCGCTGACTTTCAGAGCGATCAGGTTCGCAAGAGGGAAAAGCGCATTCCGCAATTCACCGGAAGAGACAATGATCGAAGAGGGAAGAGAAGTAAGAGTATCTCTTCCACGGATTTCCGAAAGTCGGTTTTCACTGACTGGCGTCAAGTCGGCTGCGCGGATTTTAAGCTCTTCGGCACTCTTTGCTCCGATGCTGAGATGCTGATTCTGCATCAGGTAACGGCGAATGGCTTCATCAAAGGTAGAACCGGCGATCGGAGAAGAATCCGCTGCGACGATTTCTCCTAGAGAAAGACAGACGATATCACTGATACCACTTCCGATCTGCAGTAAGAGAGTTGCGCTTGGGACATAGGCGTTCTTACTAGCTCCTAAAGCGGCTAAACGGGCCTGAGATTCCAGATAGATTTCTTTTGCCCCGAGTCTTCTGCCGATATCGATAACCGCTTTGCGGTTTACTTTCGAGCAGGAGCTAGGAACCGTGAAGACAAAGGTAGCCGGTCGATTACGCCCTGTGAGATGAAGACTGGTAAGAACCTTCTCGAGATAGACAGCACAGGCATCATCGTCATCGATCAAACCGTTTTTGACGGGATGGACCATCTTCAGGTTATAAGGCGCTTTGCCATCGATTTTATCGGCTAAAAAGCCGAAGCGGGAAACGTTTCCGCTTTTGTTTTCCAGAGCCAGACACGTCGGCTCATGGTAAAGAATCTTATCCTCTTTCGAGGAATAGATCAGCGTATTGGTGGTACCTAAATCAATGCCGAGAAATTCTTTCGCCATAACCGCTAGATAGTTTACACTCTTTTCACCCAAAAAGGAATTTCCGCACTGCTTTGCAATTCTTCTCTTTTCCGTTATGATGAAGGAAATGAAATTGCTTGCTACGTTGAAAAGAAGAAAAGCTTTTACGGACAATCTTTCTTTTGAGGATGCCTGTTTTCTCTCTTGGCTTTCTTATTTCAACTATGGGGATAACGTAAAGACTTCGTTTGTTCCTCTGAAAGAAATGAGGAAAGTTCCTTCTTCTTTCTTCAAGGACGCTTCGTTTCCTTCCACCGCGAAGAAAGTATTTAAGAAGATGGGGAAATCCGAGCAGTTCTCTTCTCTTGCTATCGGGGAGTATCGGAACTTCCTAGATCCGGACTGGCAATATGCTTCCTGTTTAGTAAAAGTAAGTGAAGGTTTCTATTTCTTCACGGTCCGTGGAACCGACCCTTCGGTCTCCGGTTGGAAAGAGAATTTCCTGACGGGATTAAGAGAACCGATCAAAGCGCAGCGTTACGCCTTAGAGAATCTGAAGGAACTCCTTCAGAAATATCCGGATGCCACTTTCTCCTTAGGTGGTCACTCCAAGGGAGGAAGCATTCTTCTCTATGCTTATTTAGCCTTAGGCGAAGAAGAAAAGAAAAGGATACGGAACGTGTTTCTTCTCGATTCTCCTGCTCTTTCTTTCCCAATGGAAGAAAGCAAAGAAGATAAAGCAAAGATTATCAAACGCATTCCAGAGACTTCTTTCTTCGGAATGATGTTTGAAGAACATCCCGAAGAGGCTCAGGTTGTTTTATGTAAAGCGAATTATTTTCTCCAACATAATGTCTTCCTCTGGGAATGCGATAAAGAAGGAAAGAACATTCTTCTTTCCGAGAGAGACCAAAAATCCAAATGGCTTTCCTATGCATTCAATCACTGGGTCAATTCCATTGAAAAGAAAGATATCGTTTTCTTTATCAATACCTGTTTTGAAAAGATCCTCCGTCATTCCGGATTAGATAATTTCTTCTCTCTGATCCATCCGATACGGATCTTCAGAATCTATTTTTCTTACCGGAAATTACCCAGACAAGATAGAACCAGGGTGAAGAAGATTGCAAAGGGTTTTCTCTTCTATTACAGGGAAGCGAAAAAGATTCCGAATCTTTCGTAAAGGAAGTGCTTTCTCGCACGATTCTTTGAGTAAAACGATTGACTTAAATAGTGGGGTTTTCTATGCTTAAAAAGCCTATTAACTAACACTGATAGATAATGAAGTAAAGCAAGAAAAAATGACGACAAAAAATAACCCTATTCAAGAGAAGAAAGAGACCTCTTCTTCCTATACCGAAAAAGAGAAATTAGCTTCCCGTTATCTGCTTCTCAGCCATCGCTGTTTTCCGAAGAACATGAGTGAACTATGTCTCTTAGGACTGATTGTCCAAAGTCCCGAAAAAGAACTCCGTTCCGGAGAAATCGCTGCCCAACTAGGTCTTAAGACCTCGCAAGTTGCGGCGATGCTGAAGAACTTAGAAAGCAAAGAAGAAATCTACCGTCACGAAGAAAAGTCTGACCGCAGAAAGATCGTCGTCGGTCTGACCGAAAAAGGATGGGAGTCCTTCCTTCAGGGAAAAGAGGAAGTCGACCATCATATCCGAAGAATCGAAGAAGAATTAGGGGATCAATCCCCTCTCTTCTTCACCATGTTGAAAAAAGTCATTGCTTTAGAGGAGGGACTCAAAAATGCTTAGATTGGATAAAATCACCAAAGACTATCCGATGAACGGCGGAGAACCCGTTCATGCCTTAAAGGGAATCTCCCTCTGTTTCCGCGCCAATGAATTTGTCTCCATCTTAGGCCCTTCCGGATGCGGTAAGACAACCTTATTGAATATCTTAGGTGGCTTAGACCACTACACTTCCGGAGATCTTGTCATCGAAGGAAGATCCACCAAGTCCTATAAAGACCATGATTGGGATATCTACCGCAACCATCGTATCGGTTTTATCTTCCAGTCCTATAACCTGATTCCGCATGAGAACATCCTTGATAACGTCGCTCTTGCCTTGACGATCGGCGGTATCGGAAAAGAAGAAAGAATCCGCCGTGCGAAAGAAGCTCTCGATGAAGTCGGCCTCAAAGACATGTATAAGAAGATGCCGAACCAGCTTTCCGGCGGTCAGTGTCAAAGAGTCGCTATCGCAAGAGCTTTAGTCAATGAGCCGGAGATTCTTTTAGCCGATGAACCGACCGGTGCTCTGGATTCTCAGACTTCGATTCAGATCATGGATCTGATCAAGAAGATCTCAGAGAAGAAACTTGTCATCATGGTCACCCACAATCCGGATCTCGCTTATAAATATTCGACACGTATCGTCAAGCTTCTCGATGGATCCTTAGTCGACGATTCGAATCCTTTTACTCCTGAAGAAGAAGCGAAGGAAAGAGAGAATGTTCCGGTTAAATCCCAAGAAGAAATCTCCAAAGAAAAAGCCAAGATGAGCTGGTGGACCGCCTTCAAGCTCTCCTCCAAGAACCTGCTATCGAAACTCGGTAGAACCATCATGACCATCGTCGCTGCCTCCATCGGTATCGTCGGTGTCTCTGCCGTTCTCTCTGTTTCCAATGGTGTTACTTCCTATATCGATGGCAGTGAAGATGAGATGCTCTCCGGTAATCCGGTTCAAGTAGCAAGTCAGACTTTTGATTTGTCTTCTATCGCTAGCCAGATGATTGGAACACAGCAGGCACAGACCGTTCAGGAAGCAGCGAAAGATGGCTATATCAACGTCGACTTCATGACCGAACGCCTCATCAATCAGGCCAAAGATATGGGTAAGTCGATGATTCAGAACAATATCACCCAAGATTATGTCGACTATGTCGATGCGATGCCGGAAGAATATTATCAGGATGTCGTCAAACATTATGGTGTCAACGTCGCCAATAACATCTACACCCAGGATAAGATCGACGGCAATGCCGATACCGATTCCTATTCCCTTACCGCTATCACCCAGATCGCTACCGCAATTCTCACCCAGAAGCTCTCCGAAACCGGTTATTCCGCTTACGCTTCGACTATCGCTTCTTTTTCCGGCACTTTCTCCCAGTCCATCAACAATACCGATTACCTATTAGAACAATACGACATCGTCGAAGGTAAAGTTGCCAGTGAAGCTAACGAGATCATGATCGTCCTCTCTCCTCAGGATGAAATCACCGATTTTATGCTCACGCTTCTCGGTTACTTCAGCGAAGATGAGTTCCTCAACATCGTCTACAAATACAATGTCGACGATAACGGAAAACCACAGCCTCAATATAACGATGCGATGTATCAGAAGACGAAATCCTTCGCTATCTCAGATCTCATGAATAAGGCCTTCACTTATTATCCCAATAGCACCGTCTTCACCAAGAACGATAGCTACGATGAATCTTACGAAGGAAACGACATGAGCAAGATGATAGCTCTTGCCCTCAATCCTTCTCTCGGCAGACCTTTTACCTACGCCTATAAAGAAGACTCTTCCTGGAAAACAGGCACTCCGCTGAAAGTCGTCGGGGTCCTTAAACCAAAACAGGGAAGACAATACGAAACTCTCAGCCCCGGCTTCTATTACACCCCGAAACTCACCGCCAAGTATCTTCAGGATAACTATGGAAGTGAGGAAGATAGCGATACATCGATTGCTCACTTCGTCCGCAGTTATTCGAAGAAGAATGACGGCAATCCCTATCCTTCCTATATGATGAATTACGAATACGGAGGAACGAAGCTTCCGGTTGCCAAAGGTATCTACTTCACCTTCGATTACATCCTTGAAGGAACCGAACATAAAAATAACTACGGTCTCATCGGTTCCTCCAATTCGTTAGCTTCTCTCTTATCCATGTTCACCGGTTCCAGTTCTTCTAGCGGAGCAACCTCCGCCCAGACCGCGACACTCTCCGCACGTTCGGTAGGCGGAAACAATGTCCCGTCTTCCATCAGCCTCTATCCGAAGAACTTCGCGCAGAAATACTTAGTCACGGATTATCTCACCCGTTGGAATTCCAGCGATACTCTGACCGTCAAGGGCAAAGCGCTGAAAGCCGAAGACAGAGAAGAAATCAAATACACCGACAATCTTCAGGTCGTTATCAGCATTATCAATAACATCATCAACATCGTCACGATCGCTCTCATCTGCTTCACCGCTTTAGCCTTAGTCGTCTCAACCGTCATGATCACGATCATCACCTATGTCTCCGTCATCGAACGTATCAAGGAAATCGGTGTCATCCGTGCTCTCGGCGGAAGAAAGAAGGATGTCAGCCATCTCTTCAACGCCGAAAACTTCATCCTCGGTTTCTTCGCCGGTCTTCTTGGTCTCTTAGTCACTTATCTCTTAGAGCTGATTCTGAACCTTGTTGTCCACTCTCATTTCGCCGCTATCTCGATGATTGCAAATCTTCCTATCACTACGGCCTTCATCATCTTAGTCGTCTCTATCTTCTTGACTTGGTTAGCAGGCTTTGTCCCGTCAAGAAGCGCAGCCAAGAAAGATCCGGTTGTTGCCTTAAGAACCGAATAATCCAAGTAGAAAAAGGAAAACCGACTTCCCCATACAACAAGGAAGTCGGTTTTTACTATTCTCTTTTTTTATTCCGTTCTCAGTGCTTTTACAGGGTCCTGACGGCTTGCTTTATAAGCAGGGACTAAGGATGCAAGTAAGCCTAAGACCAGGGCAAAAGCAAGAAGGATCAACCCGTGATACCAAGTGAAGTGACAGATACTTCCGACATGATAAGAAGGGTAATAGTACTGAAGAAGAGCATTGACGGGGAAAGAAAGAGCAAAAGAGAAGAGAGAACCGAAGATACCTGCAAGAATCGCCTGGAAGAGAGCTTCCCATTCAAAGAGAGAAATAACATCCTTCTTCCTCGATCCTAAGGAACGGAGAAGACCGATTTCTTTTCTTCGTTCGATGACGTTATTGGAGGTTAATACCGCCGTAAGAGCAATGGCAACAATCGAAGAGACGATAGCGAAGATGAGGAGGATTGAGGAGACAAGTCCGATCATCTCTCCGACATCTTCGACCATGGCATTGCTCTCTTCGGAGCGGTAGAAGACCTGTTCAGAAGCAGAAGAAGCGTGGGAATCACTGTCTTTTACGATAGTGTTGTAGTCGTCCAGTTTTGTTAATAGCTTTGATCTTGCTTCGAGATTCTGAGGGAAGAGAACAACCGAGGAAATCAGAGAATAGGCTTTCGAATAGGCGACAAGGGAGAGAACATCGTCGTAGAGTTTCTGAATGTTTTCGGTATCATCGGAACCTGTGATGGCATTGAGATCCGCTAAGATCTTATCGACTTCTTCCTGTAACAGTTCTCTATCGGCTAAGTTCTTTCCGAGAATCTCGTCATTTACTAAGGAAAAACCGTATCTTCTGGCATCGGATAAGAAGCTGTCAAAGCTGGTGTAGACGTAATAGTTCGAGATATCGCTAGTGGAAGTCTTCGGATAATAGCAGGTGAAATAGTTGTTGAGAACCATATCGATTGCATCCGTAGGGAGAACTTCACTATCTCCACTGAGGTAGGAACTCAGTTCGTTTTCTAAATCGTTAGCAAAGGAAACCGCAGCACTCGTTCCTTCTTCCTGACCGCTCTTTGCGTGGAAGACGACATCGGAGGCAAAGCAATTGGCAAAGTCGCTCTTTTCGTTTTCCGGCATCAGTTCTTCCTGTAACGAAGGGAGATAACAGAGAGCAGGGCTAAGTAAGGTATACGCCGAAGCTTCTTTCGGTCTTAAGATACCGGTGATATGAAGACTCTTCCCGGATTCATAGAATTCCGAAGTGAGTTCCGGATTGAGGTAACGACTGATGGTTCTTTTGTTTCCGAAGGCATCGGTTACTTCTTTTTCATCAGCCTTAGTGAAGTAAGTGCAATTCAGGAAGATACGATATTCTTTCGAAAGAACTTCTTTGAAAGAGATCGGTTTAACTTTTGTAGAGAGGTTCTTATCTTTTACTTCTTCCTGATTATCGTAAGGAGAATAGAAACCGAGTTGCTGAAGAATAGAGAAACTGATGGCATTATAACGGTTGACGACTAAGACAAGACCGGAACTATCGCTTGGGTAACTGCCGGCGATAAGGTCATAATCATCCAGGTTTCCATAAAGAACATGGAAGATGTTATAAGGTAACGAAGAAACATAAGCATAATAGTTCCAGGAAGTAAGGCGGGTATAGACTTCTCGATAACTGGCTTGGTATTTCCCATCCAGACTTTCCGGGAACTGAGTAGTCAGATTGAAGCTATAGTCTGCACCATAGTTGATGGTGTAGTCTTTAAGGATTCCTTCTTTTTCCAGTGACTGAAGATAGGAAAAATACTTTCCCGAGAACTGGTTTGCCGTATAGGTTCTGCTGGAATCCGTATCGACACTTGGATAGATTTCTTCGGTATCGGGATAAGCGACAGAAGCATTGGTATCGCTGAAAGCTTCCGAGGTATCTTTCGCATTGTAGGCATTGATCACAACCGGAAGACTTGCAGCCGCTTCTTCGGAAAGTCTGGTGGAATATTCCCGAAAGCCGAGATTCATGGAAAGCAGAAACCCAATTCCTATCAACGCAAAGGAGTTGGCTACTGCCGTGAGAATGGATTTCCCAAATCTTGCTCTCATATTTCTTAGAGCAAGTTTAATCTGAAGGAAGAAAGAAAGATGACTCTTACGGGCAGGGATTTTAGCACCCTCTTCGAAAAAGTTTTCATAGACCAAGGTATCGTCTTCGACCTTCCCATCCTTGAGGCGGATGATGCGATCAGCATACGCCTGAGCCAGTTCTTCGTTATGAGTGACTAGGATCACCAGATGGCTCTTCGAGCATTGCTTGAGGATATCCATGATAAGACGCGAGTTCTCACTGTCTAAAGCACCGGTCGGCTCATCGGCTAAAAGGATTTTCGGATCGGTGACGAGAGCTCTTGCGATAGCAACACGCTGTGCCTGTCCACCGGAAAGCTGATTCGGTTTCTTATTCCATAGGGATTCTTCAATCCCCACTTCTTTGAGAGTCTTTTGCGCTTTTTCGGTTCCGCTTTTCTCATCGGTGTCTCTCACTTCCAAAGCGACTTTGACATTTTCCAGAACCGAGAGCTGTGGGATCAGATAGTAGTTCTGAAAGACGAATCCGATCGCATTGTTGCGATAGGAATCGAGTTCTTTTTCGTTCTTTTTGGAGAGAGGTTCTCCTTGGAAGTAGATATCCCCTTCACTCGGTCTATCTAAGCCACCCAAAAGATTGAGTAATGTTGTCTTTCCGCATCCGGAAGGACCTAAGACAGCGACAAACTGAACCTCCGGAAAAGAGAGGCTGACGTTCGAAAGAGCCGGATAAGGTTTCTTATCAACTAGGTATTTTTTCCCTAAGTTCTTGGTTTCAAGCATGCCTGGATAGCTTAGCTAAGCGGAGATTGATCTCGTAGACGGAGACGTTGTTTTCTTTGCTTAAGTCGAGGACTTTCTGATAGAGTGCTCCGTTCTCATCCGAAAGAGAGAAAGCCTTGATCAGGATGTCTTTTCCGGCCGCAGTAAGAGAAGGGACTTCTAAGATGCCGTTGCTGCTGAAGAAGGAGCAGGCTTTCCAGAAGTACATCTTCGGAAGCGAAGAAAGAAGGCGGAACTTTTCTAAGAAGGTCTTCACATCTTTTTCTTTGTTGACCTGTTCCTGAATCTTCGCTTTGTAATCGGCTACGGAAGAATAAGCCGAAAGATATTTAGCCGAAAGGAAAACCGCCTTGGTCAGATCCTTATAGGGAGACGGGCTTTCCGGTTTAAAGGCTTCTAAGACATGGTTAAGCTGAGCAAGATACTGTCCCTGGCCGACAATCTGGCGCGGGACATAGTGGTGAAAGACCTCTTCGAACTGACCTTTATGGTCTCCGAAAGAGCAGTTTTCCAGAACACGCAACGTCACCTGATTCATCGTCAAAGAATAGCAAAGAGAAGAGAGACTCACATTGGAGAAATCCGGTAAAGCCACTTTTCCGGTTTTGCTGACAAGCATCGTATAAAATTCATTATCGGTCATACTTTCACCTCAAGAACATGGCAACTGTTCTGAGCTTTGAATATAACATATTTTCCCTTCACAGGAGCGATAGTTTCGATACGGAATGGTGTGTCGATAGTGAAAAGAGGTTTTCCGTCTTTCAGGCTGACCAAAGAAAGATGAGAAAGAGGCCTATCAAAGGCGCTGACTAAGAGAAGAAACGTATCCGGAGTAAAAACACAGGCGGAAAGAATCACTTCTTTCGGATAGCTTCTTCTCCGTGGTTTCCTGTCGAAAGAAAAGAAGGGAACCGTTTCCTCCTCTGTTTCTTCCTGTTCTTCACTGATGAGGTCCATTCTTCCGATTTCGTCTAATCTTTCATCATAGACCTTGATTCCTAATCCACCGGAAACATAAAGAAGAGGGCGGGTAGGATCGACAAAGAAATGAGCACCTTCCGGAAAAGAGAAAGGAAGTGGAGTCAAAGACTTTCCTTTCAAAAGATAACCCTCTTTATCTCCATAGACGATCACGGCGTTCAAGAAAGGAACCGAGCATCCGAACAAAACGTTCTCCGGTAACAGAATCCGTTCCGTTTCTTCTAGATTTTCCAAGGAATAAGTGACTAAGTAAGGATCCTCTTTCTGAAAAGCAATCAGGGATAAACCTTTCTCCGTCTTAAAGAATTCTCCTCCAAGCCATTCTTCGTCTTTTCTCTTCGCAACAAAGGCAACCCGTTTATGAGTCTTCAAAGAAACCTTTTCTATTCCGAGTTCATCATTCCGAAGAAAAAGAGAATCCTTATCCCGATAGGTGGCATCCGGAGAAAAGAAATCAATCCAACGATCCTTTAAGGTAAACGAAGAATCGTAAAAGGACAAACCATCATAAGAGCAGGTCGTAAATCCTTCTTGCGTTAGGAAAACAAAAGAGGCTTCCGCAAAGCGGTGCGTGGCCTTCCATTCCATCGGCTAATCCCGGTTCAGGAAGGATAATAACTTCTTCCCGTAAAGTTCATTCTCTTCGTAATAGGACATATGGCGAGAGTGGGCAAAGAGAAACCAATCTTTCTTTGCTGAGCCAAGTTTTTCCAACATAATCTTATTCTGTAATGGTGTAGATTCATCATCAGCACCGGAGAAAATCTGAACAGGGCATTTGATAGTGGAAAGCTTCTCGGTGTATTCGTAATCCTTCAAGGTTCCTAAAGGAGAGAATTCACAGGGACCCCAAGCGACTTCATAGGCTTCCTCCCCTTTCTGCTTCGGACGGGTAAGACAATCCGGGTCGCCCCCTTTTTTGAAAGGGCCGAAGATAAAGCGATGGGTATAGTCTTCTAAGGCGGAAGTGAATTCCAGCGATTTGAAATCGCCGGTCTTCTCTCCATTTAAAAGAGCTTCCTGTTCGCTTTTAGGAAGATAACGGATCAGACGATGGGTCTCTTCTCTCCATAAGGAGGCGCTAGAAAGGGTCGAAGAAAGAACGACATGTTCTACTCCTTCCGGAGCATAATCGCAGAGATAGATGATAGCTAACATTCCTCCCCAGCTGTGTCCTAAAAGATTAACCTTATCCAGGGAAAGGGATTTCCGTAACGAGATCAGTTCTCTTGCCCAAGTTTCTTTTTTCCATAAAGAGGGATGACTTCCGATAAAGGATTTTCCACACCCGAGCTGGTCGTAGTAGATAAAAGGACGGTCATCGGCAAAAGCGAACTTGTCTAAAACCTCAAAGGAGTTATGGGTCGAGCCTGGTCCTCCGTGAAGAAAGAGAAGAGGCGTCTTCGTTCCTCGTGGATTTGCGATTCTCACATAGGTCTTATATCCTTCAAAACCGATTTCTTTTTCTTCGATATCCATACTTTCTCCCTCCGTTAGTCTGTGCTAGAAAGTATTCTACCATGAAGAAAAAAGGTTATCTTGGGCTTTCCAAGATAACCCCTAAAATCGGGACAAAGTCGGAACCGAAAAGATTATTTTGTGGTATTGATTTTCGTTTTCGATCTCTTCAGCTTCTTCCATTTTCCTTTGGAGAAGATACCCGTGATGATTGATCCTGCATCAACCAAGATATAAAGAGGATAGAAGAGAATCGAGAAGACAACGACCCTTTTCTTCGTGACAACAACTTTCTTGCGGTTGACAAGATAAGCAAAGAGAATCTGGTAATAGAAGAAGACAAAGAGAACCGCAACGACCACAATAATGACGGCTGTCACATAATAGCGGATACCGAATTGACCTACTCCGACGATATTCATCGTATTCCCTAATCCCGTATAGATCAGAACAAACACATAATAGGGAACAAACCAGGCAACTGCATAAAGCGAAGCCGGAATCGAGCCGGAGTTGCAGTACATATCTAGATACGTCATCGCCATCGAGAACTTCACCTTCGGGTTGAATAAACCGGTGAAGAACTTCTCGAAGCATTTGATACCGGTCGACCAGAAGAGCTTATTGAGACCCCCTCCCATACGGTTGTTGCGTTTGCACATATCGCTGAGAGTAGTCGGCTGATCTTCATAGACCATCGCTTCTGAGATATATTCGACTTTCCGTCCGTCCTTGAGAAGACGGTTGAGAGTGAACTCGAGATCATCGGAAGAAGACATCGCATCCCAGTGCAGAGCGTATTCGGCTTTGACCATACTCGCACAGCCATCCATGACACAGCCGAGGTTGAGAGCACTTCTAGCGTTGCAGGCGATGGAGTTATCGCGAAGATACCATAACCCGGTCATGCAGGAGATGATGTTATCGGTGAAGTTCTTGCTGTTTTCAAAGGTTCTTCCTAAGAGAACACCGCTATCGGCAGCATCGTTACAGGCGAGATAGTAATTTTCATCGATCTGGTTATCGGCATCGATGAAGAGGAAGTATTCATAGGTTCCTTCCGGATCTTTGCAGAGCTCTTCCATACCTAACTTCATGCAGTAGGAAGCTTTACGGTGCTTCGGGTTCATATCGGTGAACTCGATGGTTCTGGCGCCGTGGGCTCTTGCGATTTCGGCGGTTCTATCGGTGCAGTTATGGCAGAAGACGATGACGTGTTTCTTATCTTCCGGGTATTTGGCTTTCAAAGCCGAATCAACGGAATCCGCAATAACATCTTCTTCGTTACAGGCGCGGATGATAACGGTGAAATCATGGTATTTCTTCGCCTTCGGATACTTCTTCGGCTTGAGGAAAGGAACGAAAGAGAAAAGCAACTGCATGAAGAAGACACTGAGGACGAAGATGATGGAGAAGACATTGATCCACCAGATGATGTTCGTAAAAATTTCCATAATGAAGAAGCAACTAATGTTGCGCAATCCTTTCAACCTTGTCGACGAGGACAAGATTTAGTTTCTGTGCGAACTCGACTGCGGCAAACTCGGCATCGGGAGCATTGAGCTGATTCGGTGCATGGGCATCACAGCCGAAGATGCATTTAGCACGATACTTTGAGACAATCTTGAAGAAATCCTCGGTCGGATAACGCCAGCGGTGACGATGACCGATTTCTCTTTCTCCGGTGCGGATACCGGCGAGATTGATTTCGAGAGGAACATCGTTAGCAACCGCACATTCGATGATGGCCTTCGATACTTTGCGGCAATCGGAATCGAAGTTATCGATGGACATCATGAAATAATCCGGATGGGCGAAGATAGAGAACAGTCCGCTCGATAAGGCTTTGATCGCTAAATCTTTATAGAGATAAAGCTGGCTTGGGGAAGTGATATGAGAGAAGCGGGAGATGATCTCATGCTTTTCGTTCATGGCGGAATGGTTTCCTAAGATGAGGTAATCGAGAACACCGTTCTGAAGCATCTCTTTATAGAACGGGAAATAGGAAGGAAAGCTCTCTGCTTCCAGTCCACAATAGATGGTGATTCTCTCCTGATATTTCTTCGCAAGCGCTCGGATCGAATCCACATAATCCGGGAAAAGAGAATAATCTCCACGGACATAAGGTTCCGAATAACCGGGTAACATCGCATGGTCGGAGAAACCAAGATAAGAGAAGCCGTGAACTAAGGCTTCTTGAACATATTCTTCATCCTCACCCGTAGCGTGGCCACAGCGCTTGGTGTGAGTATGGTAATTAGCACTGAACATAATGGTAATATTTTAGCTAGAATGTAAGAAACAAGCAAGAATAGGTAACAGGGATACTTTCGGAAGGAAAATCCATTTCGGACTCTCTTTTTTCTTCTTCCAAGGTATTCTCAGGTAGAATAAACAGCGATAGATTCAGGAGGTAATATGAGAACATCCTTATCCCAAGAGGAGCTTGCTTCGATAGAGGCAGTCTTCTCTGACCTTGACGACACCTTGCTCACTTCGACAAAAGAACTTACACAGAGAACCATCCGCGCCATAGAAAATTTACCGATTCCTTTTTATATAGATACCGGAAGAAATAACGATGGCATCACAAGAGGGCTATTAGGCTTAAATGATAAAAATCATCTCCGTATCAGCCTCAACGGAAATGTTCTTGTAAGAAACGGAGCCGTTGTCAAAGTAGCTAGATACCTTCCGAAAGATGTCTCTCTTACGATACTCCGACTATTGGAAAAGAATTTCACTCCGGAAGAACTTGCTCCTCTTCCTTATGACCCGCTTCACTATTACGCCAAAGATGCTAGAAGCAAACAAGTTCTAAGAGAATACCGCGCTTCAAAGTCCAGACCGGTTTTCTATGGAAAAGAAGAAAACCTCTATCCCGTGAAAATCATTAAGATTCTTCTCAATGGTACAGAAGAAGCCTGCAAAAGAGCTCTATCTCTATTGAATCCGTTCCAGAAAGAAGTCCGTATCGTTCAGAATCATCCGACCCAAGTTGAGGTAAATCCCCTTGGAGTCACAAAAGGAACCGGAATCGAGGAGATTGCTTCTATCTACGGATACAATCTCAATCACTGCATCAGTATCGGAGATAGTGCCTTAGATCTCGGTATGTTTAGAGTAACCGGTTATAAAGCAACGGTGAAAAACGGAGATGAAATGGTAAAGAAAGAAGCAAATCTGCTTCTTCCTTCGAATAACGAAGAAGGCGTAGCCACTCTATTAGAAGCTATCACCGAAGCCAAGAGAAAGAACTAATTCTCCTCTTCGGCAATTCGTTCAATATCTTTCTCTTCCAGGCGATAAAGAATCCATTCTTTCTTAGCTTTGGCACCTAAGGATTCATAGAACTTCTGACTTGGGGTATTCCAATCGATACAGACCCATTCCATACGCCCACAGCCATTTTCTTTGGCAATCGAAGCAAGTTTATGGAATGTCTTTTTTCCATATCCTTTATGACGGTATTCGGGAAGAATATAGAGGTCTTCTAAATAAAGTCCACCTCTTCCTTCAAAGGTAGAGAAGTTGAAGAAATAGAGAGCGTAGCCGATATCTTTTCCGTCTTCGACTAAGAAAAGACATTCGGCTACTTTTCTTTCAAACATCCATTTATGCAAAGAGGCTTCACTGGCTTTGACTTGGTTTTCCAATTTCTCATACACCGCAATCTGATGAATGAAATAAAGAATCTCAGGAATGTCTTTTTCTTCCGCTTTACGGAATGTGAATTTGGCCATAGTTCTCTCTCCTTGTTACAATAAGAATAAGTTTAGCCTCAACGAAGCAGGAAAGGAAACCTAGGATGAAAAAAACGATTCCTTATGGAGCCGAAAACAAAGAAGTCAGCCGTGTTGTATTAGGTCTGATGCGAACCAGAAACGTCGAAGAAAAAGACCTGGAGATTCTTCTTGATGCCGCCTATGAAGCCGGCATCAATATGATTGACTGCGCGGATATCTATGTCCGGGGACACTCCGATATCGTCTTAGGGGAAGTGTTCACCAAGAGACCGGATTTAAGAAACAAGTTCTTCCTTCAGGATAAATGCGGTATTGTCAAAAATGCCGATACTATCACCTATTATGATTTCTCGAAGGAACATATCTTAGCCAGTGTCAATCAAAGTCTGGAGCGACTTCATACCGACCATCTCGACGCTCTTTTACTCCATCGCCCAGATGCACTGATGGAACCGAAAGAGATCAACGAAGCTTTTACTCAGCTTCACGAAGAAGGAAAGGTAAGAGCCTTCGGTGTCTCGAATTTCAATCCCCGAATGATCGAGATGCTGCAAAAAGAGGTTTCTTATCCTCTGATTGCCGATCAGATCCAGTTCGGTTTAGGACATGCGAACGCTATCGCTTCCGGCTTTGAATTCAATATGGATACGCCTGCTTCGCCGACTAGAGACGAAGGCATTCTTGAGTATTGCCGTACTCATGACATGGCTATACAGGCTTGGTCGACTCTGCAATATGGTTTCTTCGAAGGCAACATCTTAGACGAAACGAAGTTCCCGAAACTCAACGAAGTCTTAGCAAGAATCGCGGAAGAAAAGAAAGTCAGTAAAGCCACCATCGCTTTAGCTTGGATTCTCCGTTACCCCGGAAAGATGCAGGCGATCACCGGTTCAATGAATCCGGCTCATGTTAAAGAAGCAGCCGAAGCGATGGATATTGAGCTCACCCGCAAAGAGTGGTACGAACTCTATCTTGCAAGTGGTCATATTCTTCCTTAATAAGGTTTCTTGTTGCTATCGTTTTTTCAAAGAGGAAAGGCTTGATTGCTTTAGGAGATGAATCGAGACAGCACAGGATTCTCTCGATGTTACAGCGCGGAGATTGCTGCGGAATGCGGGTCAACGATATCGCTGTTGCGACCGATCTTTCCCGCCCAGCGGTTTCGCATCACTGGCAGATTCTACAAGATGACGGAATTGTCAAAGTGCGGAAAGAAGCGGCGAAGAATTACTTTTACTTCGATGCCGATAAAGGTTCTATCGATTCTCTGATTGCCATGCTCAGCCACGTGAAAGCTATCATGCTCTTCTTACCGGATCGGGACAAAGGAGAATTATGTTCTGGTCGCCGGCGATGCCGGTTATGGGAAAGACTCCATTGAGAAGCAGTCCTTACCTGGGGTTGAATGGAACAAGGAAGAGGAGAAGAAGACGTTGAAGAAGCTAGTGGCGTTTGCGAAAGATCCGCATTGTCAGGCTATTTTGATGACGCACGATAAAGACGAGAAGAAAGACGTTTTCACGATGGAATAACAAAGAGGAAGAAAACCGTGGATGAAAAAGAAGCATTGAAGTGCCGTCATGCGGTACGTGTCTTCAAGGCCGATCCTTTGAAGAAAGAAGCCGTGAGTTTATCCGTGAGCAGATA
Organism: uncultured Eubacteriales bacterium; assembly: GCA_900316035.1. Lineage (GTDB taxonomy): Bacteria > Bacillota_I > Bacilli_A > RFN20 > CAG-288 > Enterosoma. The sequence continues at coordinate 5,412 of ONBI01000026.1, read as the reverse complement.
ACGATTCCTTGGATAACGGCTAGTGAGACAGGCTTTCAAAGCAGGTTCGCTTTTTCCGTCATGATAACCGTGAGCGGTATCAAAATACATAAAACCATGAGAAAGGTAGTAATCGACCATTTCCTTAGTCTGTTCGATATCAATTTCTCCGTCTTTCATAGGAAGACGCATGCACCCAAAACCGAATCGCTGAGGACCGAAACTCACTTCTCCCATACTCACTTCTTCCTAGGGATAGTATAGAAAAAAGAAAGAAAATATCACTAGACTATTTTCCTTTTCTCAGCTTGTTGATGGTTTCTCTGAGTATTTTCGGAGCCTGAGACGGATCTTCGATATCTTTGACCGCCATCTCCATCGGGCAGCTTCCCGTATTGGTACGATTGCGGATTCCTTCGACTAAGTTCTTGTAGGAATAAGGAATCCGGTATTTTTCCAATACTTCTTTTCCTCGGAGACTCATCACTTCTCCATAGACTTCTTCGATTTTCAGATCAACATAAAGAAGAGAGGCGGCTTTACCGACAATACGATCGGCAACGGAAAAAGAAGAGACATCTTTTCCTTCTTCAACAAAAGAAAGCAGCGGAGCAATGCCATTTCGAGTAGAAGTAAATACCTTTTCCCCTTTGACGAAAACACAGGTGTATTCCTTGTGTCCGTTCAATAGTTCTATTGCTTTCTCTAAATCTTTTCCCATAGGATTCTATTCTTCCGCATCGGCAGGATCGTTGACTTCAACCCAATCCCCATCCCAGTTCTCATAGTGATGAAGAACTTTATCCTGATAAGTACCTCTTTCTCCATAGGCTGTCTCCTCAGAGATAACCGTCAGAGTAAGTGTCGCTTTATCATCCTTGATTTCAATCACTGGGTTTTCGATTCCGATTCGATGATAAGTGAGATGACCTTCGGCTACATCGGAAAAGTATTCGCTGACGTTCTGTCTTCTACCATCTCGATGAGCAAATACATAATCCGCCGAGAGAAGATTGCCGACCGTATCGAGATCCTTCTCGATCAAAGCTTCACAGCAGGTTGCAAAAGTATAAAGAAGAACCCTCTCCGCAGGTTGGAATTTCGTGAGATCCACATCCTTAAAATAAACATTCTTCAGTGCTTTAAAAGCATCCTCGAGATAATCTTTTTCGGTTATTTGTTTCATTTCTTTTTTCCGCCTGTTCTATTGTAACGTAATCCTTGCTCAAAAACGAAAAATCCCCTCCAGACTAGGGAAGGGATTAAACAGCTTATTCTCTACTTGGCAAAATGTTCTTTTGCAAACTCCATGTCCTGAACAACTTCTAGAGCACCAAGATAGTTCTTCTGCTTATCGCGGACTGCCATATAACGGACAAGATAAGTACGGCCATTCTTATTCATCCAGACATCGACCGAATCCTTTTCTCCGGAACGGAAAGAATCCAGAATCTCTCTTACCATCGGCTCGATCTTCGGAGGATGGCAAGTGAAGACTTCTCTATCTAAAGCCATCGAAGGACGTTTGAAGACCTTGTGGCCTTCGTTGAAATAGCGGTTGATATTCTTGTCATCGACAAACGAAATCTCTAGCGGAATCGTATTCAGCACAGCCGTCAGCTGTGCAACGGTCATATGACCGCTAGGAAGAACGACTTCTCCTTCTTTGATATCGGTAGCTTTCGAAACTTTCTTGGCTTCGGCTTTCTCCCAGACTTCTTTTTCGACCCCGAAGCAGACCGGATAATCTTTGCTGTCCTGATAGATAGTGAACCATTCCTCTTCGGAGAAGTTCTCCGCGCAGATAGGGAAGAGGATGTTGTCCTCTTTATAAATCATCTCCTGGGCTCTCTTAAGAACGGCTCTTAAACGGGCTTCATAGGAAGTGTCGTGATTCTCGATCTTTGCTAACTGATTGAGTTCATCGCGGATTTCATCATCGACCGTCCACATGACTTCGGAAGGTCCGGTGATATCGTATCTGGTCTTGAGAAGAGGATAAAGGAGGTCACCTTTCTTCGCGTAGTGAATAGAAAGTTCACGGATCTGAGGGAAGAGTTCTCCTAATTCCTGATGGGCATCCAGACGCTTGAAAGCATCCTCAATCAAAGAAGTGAGAACAATAATCTCTTTCGTGAAAGTAGAAAGCGGATGGCCTTTGATCTCTTTAGGATCCTTCTTTTCTTTCGCTGCTTCCTCTTCCTCCTGCATCTGTTTCATCCAAGCTCTTTGCTGAGAAGCCATGACTTCTTCTTCGGCATTGGCAATCTGCTCTTCTCGGGTAGCACCATGGAAAAGAGCCGAGTGGATATCACAGAGCTGCTGGACTTCGTTGAGAGGAACTCCTTCTTCCATCAGTTCCTGTTCGGCTTCCATAATCTCATAAGCTTCGACATCGGAGAAACGGGAGACGAAATCGGCTCTTACGCTTTCTAAGGATTCTCCCTTGCTGAGACGACGAAGATAATTCTTCAGCTGTTCGGTACGGGAAAGAGGCTCTTCTTTCTTTTCTTCCGGTTTCGTCTCTTCCTTAGCAACATCCGAAGGCATGTTTCCTTCCAAGGTGAAACCATTGCTCATCAAAGCAAAGATGACTTTCTCCATCGGGATACCTCTCATCTTGGCACCTTTGGGAATGGTCATCAGTTTTGCAACCGAGTGGAACATATTCGGATTCTTGATGTCTTTGAGACCAAGGTTATAGAGAATATCCGCTAACTCCGGATATTCCGTAACAAGTTCATACACCGAACGGCTGAGATCCAGTTTCTTTTCCATATGTACTTTCTCCTTATTAGTGGGATAACCACAATTCAATAGTTTCCTTTTCTACCCATAGAATAAACCGAAAGAAGTAGAATGTATGTTGTCTAGACAACAAAAGAAGAGGAGGAGGCATCGACGATGCAAGAAAACAAAGAAAGAACCAAACTCACGGAAGAAGAAATAAGAGTGGTAGAGAACTCTCTTCTGTTCTCCGGTATCAAGAGAAAAGAAATCCAGGTTCTCCTCATCTGCCTGAAAAGCCAAAAGGTTTCCTATTCAAAAGGAGAGATGATCTTCCGCATGGGAGAGAAGATTTCCAGAACGGCACTTCTTCTCAAAGGACAAGCCCATGTCGAATGGTACGACTACTGGGGAAAAAGACATATCATCAACGCCATCCTTCCTGGAGATATCCTCGGAGAGACTTATGCCGCTACCCAAGGAATCCCGAACGTCAATGTCGCAGCCGATGAAGATAGCATTCTTCTTTTCCTCGACTTATCTTCTCTTCTTCATATGTGTTCTACCGCTTGTCCCTTCCATGCTAGGTTAATCGATAATCTCTTTGCTTTCTTAGCGAAAAGAAATATCACCTTGCGGGAGAAACTCACCTACATCACTCAACCGACTTTGAGAGATAAAATTCTCTCCTATCTCTCTTCCGAATCCATTCGTCAGCATTCGGCCTATTTCGACATTCCTTTCGATCGGCAGCAACTTGCCGACTTTCTTTCTGCCGATAGAAGTGCTCTTTCCAATGAGCTCTCGAAGTTAAAGAAAGAAGGCTTGATCGATTTTGAAAAGAATCACTTCCATCTGCTTTTGAAAGAAGAAGAAAAAGTTACTCTAACGTCAGAAGTAAAGCCATCTTGAAACGGCTGTTTGCTTTGACGTAATGTCTTCCGCCTTTGGCGAAGTGGAAGTTCTCTCCGGCTTTGATCGGATACTCTTTTCCTTCGTAACCGATGATTCCTTCTCCGTCTAAAGCGAAGACGATTGCTTCACCAGGAGCTGCATGTTCGGATAAACCGGTTCCTTTATCAAAGGCAAGAAGCGCAAACTTCATCTCTTCTCCTTTGACAACATCCATGTTGACGATCTTCCCATCCTGATATGGTAATAGGTCGGCTAACTTAAAGACTTCTCCTGCTTTGATTGCTTGATTCATACTATCCTCCTTTTGTAATGCAATTTCTGTATAAACAACACCTTCCTTACTTCTCATACCAGCAGTGATACCGCTAGGAAGAAGAAGGAATTCTCCTTCCTTCAAGAATCGACTTTGGCCTTCTCTGGTAAAGACTTCCAAGTCTCCTCCATTGACAATCAAGAGTTTTCTTTCCGGATGGCTTTCGGCACTGATATCCGTGTTTGCCGCTAAAGAGAAATAGGTGATGCTATTTTTCCCCGAAACAACGTTCTTTGAGATAGTGCAATAAGGAACAGGGGCATTCTCTTTGGCAATAGAGAATACGACACCGGCTTTTTCGTTCATATCTTATTTCTCCTTTCATCTATAAGGAGTATAGAACAAACAAGAAGAAAAACATGTTGTCTAGACAACATAAAGGGAGGAACGAAAGATTTTTTCTTTCTCCCCTGATGAGAAAGTTCCTCTCTGGATATGGCTAGGATCACGGATATCGAAGAAGTTACCATATCCCTCCTAAATCTAAAAGGCTTCTAAAACAGAACGGGTTCCTACTAGATATATCTCCTGCACATAAGGATTCTTCTCGAAGATTTCGTCCAGCTTCTCACTGCCAATATTTCTTTCCACGCCAGAAAAAGGAAATGCATCTTTTATTCTGGATAGCTGAAAGAGAAACGTATTTCTGTTCCATCCATTGGGTATAGAAATCCTTCCCTTGGCATCGGTAGAATGGATTTCCTCAACGAGGATTTTCAGATAATCCAATGTTTCCTTCTACTTTTCTCATCAAGCAAGAATACGATGAATCACTCTCTGCAATTCCGGAACCGCTTCTTTTTCAAACCAAGGGTTTTTCGCTAACCAACGGAAATTGAGGGGGCTAGGGTGAACAAGAGGGAAATATTCCGGTAAATATTCTTTGTAAGCAGCAACCGTCTCTGTCAGATTTCTTTTCTGTCTATCTTTCAGATAATACGCCTGAGAATATTTTCCAATCAGAATCGTCAATTGAATCTTCGGCATCAAAGCAAGGATGTCTCTGTGATATTCTTCTGCGATGAATTTCCGCGGAGGAAGATCGCCGGTTTTCCCTTTCCCAGGATAATAGAAATCCATCGGAACGATAGCAATAGAGGAAGAATAAAAAGTCTTCTTATCAATACCCATCCAGGAGATCAGTTTCTCACCGGACTTATCGTTGAAGGGAATAAGAGTCTCTTCGACTTTCTTTCCGGGAGCCTGACCAATGAGAAGAATCTTGGCCTCTTCACTGACTTGGAAGATAGGAGGGATACCTCTTTCGGTATAGGACTTATTCCGTTCATCCTTTTCCAATTTCTCTTTTATCTCTTGAAATGTCATATTTCTAATCCTTTCTTTTTATAATCGAAGGCAGTTCATTCTTAAGGATAACATTTTTTGACTTTCTAAATGAAGTCAATACTTTTCTGAACCATTTTCATTATATCGAATTGACAGACGAAAACTCTCTTCCTATGGAAGATGATGTGTCA
>ONBI01000009.1 GCA_900316035.1 uncultured Eubacteriales bacterium | reverse complement strand
GCCTATACTTCTTCTGGACGTGCCTATACTTCTTTAGGAAGCGGTCGTCAGATTCTCTGCGATACCGATGGCCATCCGATCATCATTGCCCGCGGTGGCAGTGGTAGCGGTGATAACGGCTATCAGGGTATCCATTTCATCATCGTCAATAACGATCCTTTCGTGAAGGATAAAAACGGCGACTATACCAACAAGTATCAGTATTACCGTGTCAACGATCCGGATACTTCGAAGACCGGCTTCAATAGCGCGAGCTATGCGGAACAGCCTTCCTTTATCAACTTCGTCAAGGCCGATCAGAATTCCAGCACCACTTACAACAAACGTAAGGAAACCGTTATCAAGATGATCAAGGATTCCGATAAGAACAGCGATATTTCCTTATACGAATCCAACAAGGCCAAGTTCAAGGAAAAGTACGGTAAGGATTTCGACACCACGGTTTTAGGCGATAAGGCCGATGCCATCAACAAGTACATCAAGCTCACTTTAGCCTCTACTACCGATAGCGATAACGATGCCTTGGATTCGAGCTGGGAAACCTACATCAAGGAACTCAATCTCCAGCAGAATCTCGCTTCCAAGCGTATGATTCCGACGGTCTGTGTCCGTGCCTTTGAAAGCGGCAATTATGACGGAATGGAGGATCTCTGCCATGTCGAAAAAAAGTAAAAAGTTATCGGCTACATTAGCTTTCCTTTCTCTCTTTGTTTTAGCTTCCTGCGATACGCAGGAGATCAAGCTTCCTACGGACTATAAGGATCCTGTCTTCTCCGTTACCGAAGATAAGGATGGAAACACCTTAGCCGAGGATAAAAAGAGAGATTACTATGATGGTGTTACGACTTCCGATGCGGTCTATGAAAGAACCGTCAAGGATATTCTTCTGAAGCTTTCCGGGAAGGCTCACGACGGCAACAAACCGGTCTATAACGTCGTCGATGATACTTCTCTGAAGTATACTTCGGTTGCCGATTACAGCGGCACTTTTCCGACGGCTTCGGGCGATTCGAACCTTGAAAGCCGTGCGAAGGATAACATGGTTTCTGTTGCTAGCGGTTCGAGCTATCTCAAAGACAATCTCTACTACGAAACCAAATATGCGAAGTATCTGAACGAGAACTACTATTATCTCGATATCGATTCTTCGAAGGTCTCTTCGACCGGTAAGTTCCTGACTCCGGATCTCACTTATAGCGACATCTATTCTTCGACTGCCGAGGATTCTTATAAGAAGTACCGTGAGCATGAGCTTTATGAGGATATGAAAGTCAATTACCTCACCTCCGAATACATCTACAACAAGTCCTATGCCTCTATCGGTAACACCAATGCCCGTAAGGTTCAGATCGTTTCCATCGTCGACCGCAGCGATGAAGCCGGCGATGCGAAGCTTCTTCTCGATGCCTATGTCAAGGACTATATCTTAGGAACCGGCAACCATAAAGAACTTCTTGGTAAGGACCCGGAATTCAAGGTTCTCTCCCGCCTTTGGAAGGGTATCACGAAGAAAGATGCTACCTCGTTAGGTCTGAATTCTTCCCGTTACGGAGATGTCGTTCTCTCCGATGCTGAGGAATCTTGGTTAGAGGAATACAAACTCCGTACCGATTCTACTTCCCGTACTCTTTTAGGTAAGGTCACGAGCGATGTCGAAAAGATCAATCGCGGTCTGGATAACTGGAAACTCATCAACTCCGATCTCGAGTCCACGTATACCGGCTCCTATGCCCATAGCTTAGAAGAAGGTATCGAAAGTGCCATTGATGATATCGCAAAGCGTAACCTTGTCACCAAGGGTCTCTACCTCAAGGGCACCGGCATCTCTTCGCTTCCGCAGGGTCTCAGCGACCGTCTCTTCTCGCCTCGTGTCTCCACTTCGAAGACGACGGTTGACAAGATGAAGACGAACAAAGGCACCAGCGAAGATCTCACGGTCTATGAACCGGATGGCTATCGCTATCTGACGGTTGCCGATACGGTCTCGAGCGATGCTATCAGCAACATCCTCTACTATGATTCTTCTTCGAAGACCTATTACATCACCCGCGTTCTCGATGTTGTCGATACTTCCGCTCTCAGCAAGAGCAATTCCGATTCCATCTACACTTCGGATGCGGCGAAGGAACAGATCGCCCGTGAAGTCGCCTATACGATGTCCACGACCGGCTCCTATAAGTCCGAAGCTTCGGTCTATTGGCTCAGCCGTGTTGACTTCTCCTATTCGGATGCGGATTTCCTCGAGTATATGAAGACCAACTACAAGGATGTCTTCAAGACCGACAATTCGTATGCCGATGAGCCGAAGTTCACACTCGACTGATTCGTTTACGGATTATCAGGGGGAGAAGAGCTACTTAAGGTAGCTATCTCTCCCTTTTTTCAAAAAAATCACGGAGGTAAATCAATATGTCTGACAGCTGTATCTTCTGTAAGATCGCCCGCGGGGAGATCCCTTCCTACAAGGTCTATGAGGACGATGTGGTTCTCGCTTTCCTCGATGTCAACCCTTCTTCGAGAGGTCATACTCTTGTAGTTCCGAAAGAGCATTTCGACGATATGACGAAGTGCCCCAAAGACATCCTCGACTACTGCTTTGAAGTCGCTCAGCTGATCGCCCAGGCCCAGATCAAGGAGTTAGGGGCTACCGGTGCTAACGTCTTGACCAATATCGGAAAGAGTGCCGGACAGAGTGTCCGTCACTTCCACATCCATGTCATCCCGCGTTACGATAACGATGGACTGAAACTTGCCTTCCCGCCGAAGCAGCTGGAAGATAAGGAGATGCTTCTGATCCAGGATTCAATCTCGAAGGGTCTCTAAAGGTTTGTCTTTGACGCCGTTTCTCTTTCTTCTTTGCTTAGGGAAGAGACGGCGTTTTTCGTTTGTTATCATTTCAGTTGTAAGAGAAAGTACCATCTTTTAAAATAGAAAGGCTTCAGGTCACTAGACCTGTTTTCGGAGGCAATATGAACACGTTAACGATTGAAAATATCTCGGTCGAAGCCGAAGGAAATTCGATTCTTGAGGATTGCTCTTTGAAGGTCAACGAAGGCGACTGCATCGCTCTTCTCGGACCGAACGGACACGGCAAATCCACTCTTCTCAATGCCATAATGGGTTCTCCCCGCTATAAGGTGACCAAGGGTAAGATCTCTTTAAACGGCGAAGATATTCTTCCTTTAGATGCTTCGGAAAGAAGCAAGAAAGGGATCTTCATGGCTTTCCAGAATCCGCCGGATGTCCCTGGGGTTGTGACGATGGATTTCTATCGTGCGGCGATGAACGCCCATGAGGAGAAACCGATCTCTTTACTCCGCTTCTATACTGCCATCAATAAGGCTTATGACGAAGTGGGGCTGGATTCTTCGATGGCTAGTCGTCATCTTAACGAAGGCTATTCGGGCGGAGAGAAGAAACGTAACGAAATCCTTCAGATGCTGTTACTGAAACCGAAGATTGCTTTATTGGATGAAATCGATTCGGGTCTTGATGTCGATGCTCTCAATGAGATCGGAAACCTCATCAAGAAGCTTCATGAGGAAGGTACGACTTTCCTCATCGTCTCCCATTACGATAAGCTTTACGATATGGTCGAAGTCAACCGTACGGCGGTTGTCGTAAACGGCAGAATCGCAAAAGAAAGCGACGGTCAGTTAGCAAAACGCATCTCCAGAGAAGGTTATTCCTTCTTAGAGAAAGAATACGGCATCAAGTTAGAGAAGAAAGAGAAGAAACCGAGCGATGTCTCGATCGGTGTCTGCGCGGTCCGTCAACCTCTTCCGCCTCAGGGGAAATAGACGATGAAAGACCTGCTTGTTTCTCCGAAAGAGATAACCAAGGATCTCGTTGTCGACGAAGATTCTTCTTTCGGTTATTTCCTTTCGGATTCTTTCGAAGAGAAGAAGTCTTCTCTTCATTTCTTAGTCAAGGAGGGAAAGAATCTTTCCCTCACGTTAGTCGATTTCACCAAGAGTGATCTTGATATCGATTTTGTAATCGACCTTGAAGAGAATAGCAAAGCGACCTTGCAGATTGCTTCGATCGATTCCGGTAACTTCACGAAGATCTTCCACGGCAATGTCAATCATAACGGCATCGCCTCGACTTCTCTTACTAAGATGGCCGGTATCAACTCCTCTACGGGTACGCTCCGATTCTTAGGTTCTTCCTATATTAAAAACGGTGCCCATAAATCCTCGACCCGTCAGGAAGCGAAGATCACCAATCTTTCTCCGGATGCGAAAAGCGAATGCTCGCCGGCTCTTCTTATCAAGGAAAACGATGTCAAGGCAAGCCATGGTGCAGCCTTAGGTGCCTATGACCCGGAGATGCTTTTCTATCTCATGAGCCGCGGTATTTCCTTAGAAGAGAGCAAGAAGCTTATCACTTTCGGTTCTCTTCTTCCGATCATCGAAAGCTTAGAGGATAAAGACCTTGTTTCCAAGATCAAGGACTCCTTAGGAGGACTGATCTTATGAAAGAACTCGATCCGCTTGCTCTTCGGAAAGACTTTCCGATGTATCAGGACCATGCTTCCCTTTTTGAAGGGAAACCTTTGGTCTACCTCGATAATGCCGCTACGACCTTCAAGCCTTATTGTGTGCTCGAAGCCGAAGAAGGTTACTACAGGAATTACACCGCCAACACCAGACGCGGAGACTATTCTCTTGCCCATCAGGCCGATGTCGCCTATCAGAAAGCAAGGGAGAAAGTCGCTAGTTTCCTGAATGCTTCTTCTCCCGAAGAAGTCGTCTTCACCTCCGGCGATACCTTTGGTCTTAACCAGGTCGCTTTCGGTCTTCTTCCTCAGCTTTCGGCGGGAGATGAGATTGTCCTTTCTCCTTCCGAACATGCTTCCAATGTTCTTCCTTGGTTCCGTGTAGCAAAACTTACCGGAGCGATCATCAAGTACGTTCCTCTTGATGAAAAAGGAGAGGTCATACCCGAGAACCTGAAGAAGGTTCTTACTTCTCGCACGAAAGTCGTTGCTTTAGCCAGTGTCTCCAATGTCATGGGCTATTCTGTCGATGTGAAAAGCTTAGCTTCCTTAGCCCACTCGGTCGGCGCTCTTTATGTCGACGATGGCGCCCAGTCGGTTCCGCATCATAAGACGGATGTACAGGAGAACGATGTCGATTTCCTCGTCTTCTCCGGACACAAGATGTGCGGACCTACCGGAAGCGGTGCTCTTTACGGAAAGAAAGAGCAGCTGGAGAAACTCGAACCGCTCTGTTACGGCGGTGAAATGAATGCCCGTTTCCATTCCGATGGTTATGTCTCCTACGATGATCTTCCTTACCGTCTAGAAGCCGGCACCCAGAATATCGCCGGTGCTATCGGCTTAGGAAGAGCCTGTGAGTATCTCGAGAGCATCGGTTTTGATGCGATCGCGAAGCACGAGCGTAAGCTCCGTGACTTAGCGGTGAAGGGATTAGAGGAAAACGGCAATGCCGTGATCTATAACCCGAAAGCCGATGGTGGCATTGTCACTTTCAATATCAAAGATGTTTTTGCTCAGGATGTTGCTACTTATCTTTCTTCGAAAGGTGTCTTTGTCCGTTCTGGACAGCACTGCGCCAAGATTCTTCCTGAGGTGTTGAAGACACAGGGAACGGTGAGAGCTTCTTTCTATCTCTATAATACCGAAGAGGATGTAAAAGCTCTTATTGAAGCCTGTAAGACAGCGGAGGATTTTCTAGATGCCTATTTCGCTTAATCAAGAAGAGATGATGAGAGAGATCATCATCGACAATTATAAGAACCCGCGCAACTTCAAAGAGACCGACGATCCGAGTTATATCACGATCCATATGGATAGTGATTCCTGTATCGACGATATCTATATCCAGGTCAAGATCAAGGACGGCATCATCGAAGATGCGCTTTGGCATGGAAAAGGATGCGCGATCTCTTCGGCTTCTACTTCGATTATGACCGAGAATATCAAAGGCAAGAACGAAAAAGAAGCGATGAAGATGATGGAGGAGTTCAACAAGATGCTCGCCGGTCAACCTTATGACGAAGAGGCTTTAGGCGATGCTATCTGTTTTGCTAACGTCAACCGTCAGCCTTCGCGTATCACCTGCGCCAATATCTCCTGGCGCGGTTTAGCCAAGGCTTTCAAAGAAGAGGAGGAAAAAGAACATGAGTCAAAATAACGAAAAGGATCCTTCTCTCCTTCTCGATAAGGACGATCGAGCAAAGTACGAGTTCCGCGATGCCCAGAAACCGATCTTCCAGACGAAGAAGGGCCTAAGCGAGGAGACCGTAAGGGAGATTTCCGCGCAGAAGAAAGAACCCGAGTGGATGCTCGAATTCCGACTGAAGGCGTTAAAGGAATTCTTTTCCCATCATCAGCCTTCTTTCGGTCCGGATCTCAACTGGATCAATTTCCAAGACTATACCTACTACACCAAAGTCGCCGATAAGATTGCCGACAAGTGGAACGAGGTCCCTAGCGAAGTCAAGAACACCTTCTCCAAACTCGGTATCCCCGAAGCGGAGCAGAAGTTCTTAGCCGGTGTCACCACGCAATACGAATCCGAAGCCGTCTATTCCAATATGCTTAAGGAAGTAAACGACAAAGGTGTCATCTTCCTCGATATGGATTCCGGTTTAAGACAGTATCCGGAACTGGTGAAGAAGTATTTCGGAAAACTTGTTCCGCCGCAGGATAACAAGTATGCGGCTTTGAATAGTGCGGTCTGGTCCGGTGGATCCTTCATCTATGTTCCGAAAGGTGTGAAACTGGAGAAACCTCTTCAGTCCTATTTCCGTATCAACAACAAGAGAAGCGGACAGTTTGAACGCACCCTCATCATCGTCGATGACGATGCGGAACTCAATTATGTCGAAGGCTGCACCGCCCCGATGTACTCTCAGGAATCTCTCCATGCGGCAATCGTTGAAATCTTCGTCGGAAAACGCGCCAAGATGCGTTACACGACGATTCAGAACTGGTCGAACTCGATTCTTAACCTAGTCACTCAGCGCGCTATCGTCGACGAAGATGGCCTTATGGAATGGGTCGATGGCAATATCGGCTCAAAGCTCTGCATGAAGTATCCTTGTTGCATTCTGAAAGGCGATAGAGCCAAAGGCTCGACGATTTCAATCGCGGTCGCTTCCCAAGGTCAGTTCCAGGATACCGGTGCGAAGATGGTCCATCTCGGAAAAGATACTTCCTCAACTATCATCTCGAAATCGATCGCCCGTCAAGGCGGTACGGCTAACTTCCGTGGACTCATCCATATCAACCCCAATGCCACGGGTTCGAAAGCCCATGAGGAATGCGATACTCTGATCTTGGATGATCACTCCTATTCTGATACCATCCCGAACAACGAAGTCAAAAACGCTTCTTCCTATCTCGAGCACGAAGCCAGTGTTTCGAAAATCAGCGAAGATCAGCTCTTCTACCTGATGTCGAGAGGTCTCTCCCGTGCCGATGCTACCCAGATGATCGTCATGGGCTTCTTAGAACCTTTCAGCAAGGAACTTCCGATGGAATATGCGGTCGAACTCAACCAGCTGATCAAGTTCGATATGAGTGATTCAATCGGCTAAACCTATGTTAAACAACAGTAAAGACGAATACGATGTGATCGTGGTCGGTGGCGGACATGCCGGAAGCGAAGCTTCCTATGCGACTGCGACGATGGGACTAAGCACACTTCTAGTGTGTCTTAACTTTAAGATGGTCTCCAATATGCCCTGCAACCCGCATATCGGAGGATCGGCCAAAGGCATCGTTGTCCGTGAGATTGATGCTCTTGGCGGTATCATGGGAAAGATTGCCGATACCAAAGGTGCTCTTCTTCAGATCAAGGAACTCAATACTTCCAAAGGCCCCGGTGTCCGTTGCTTAAGAGCCCAGGAAGATAAGAAAGTCTATCCTCGCCATGTCCAGGAATTCCTGCTTACGGTTCCGAATCTCGATATCCAGGAAGCGGAAGTCAAGAAGCTGGTGGTCGAAGACCATAAGGCGAAAGGTATCGTCTTAGAAGATGGCCGCCTCATCAAGGCAAAAGCCATCATCTTAGCGACCGGTACCCACATGGAAGCGAGAATCTTACGCGGTCATGTGATTGAGGATCAGGGACCGGATGGGGAAAAATCCAGCCACGGCCTTTCCGGTTCGATTGCTGCTTTAGGTCTTCATATGCTCCGTCTTAAGACCGGTACTCCGCCCCGTCTTGATCCGGACAGCATCGATTTTTCGATTCTGAAAAGAGAAGACGGCATGGAAGGATACTATTCCTTCTCCTACGATGATCTCAATGTCTATCGGAAAGTCTCCGATATGCTTCCTTGTTATCTCACCTACACCAACGAACATACCCACGAAATCATCCGTGCCCACTTGAAGGATTCGGCGATGTATGGTGGAGTTGTCGAAGGTGTCGGTCCCCGCTACTGCCCTTCGATTGAGGATAAGGTCGTCCGTTTCAAGGATCATCCTCGCCATCAGCTCTTCCTCGAACCGGAATCGGTCGAGCTTCATTCGACCTACGTCGACGGTCTTTCGACTTCGATGCCGGTCGAAGTGCAGGAAGAGATTGTCCATTCGATCCGTGGATTGGAGCATGCCAGATTCCTCAAGTATGCCTATGCGATTGAATACGATGCGATTGAACCGAGTCAACTCGATCACACCTTAGCCATCAAAGGTTATGAAGGACTTTATGTCTGTGGTCAGATCGCCGGTACTTCCGGTTATGAGGAAGCGGCTGCTTTAGGACTGATGGCCGGAATCAATGCCGGTCTTTGGTTAAAGCATCAGGAACCTCTGGTATTACGTCGAGATGAAGCCTATATCGGTATCATGATCGATGATATCGTCACCAAGGGAACCAAAGAGCCGTATCGACTTCTTTCGGCGAGAAGCGAATACCGTCTTATCACCCGCAGCGATAACGCCGATTCCCGTCTTGCCGCTTATGGCTATCGAGTAGGATTGAACTCGAAAGAGAGATACGATCGCCTTCAGGCTAGTATCGATAAGGTAAAAGATACCATCGCTTTGTTATCGACGATTCAGATTGCTTCCGATAAGAATATCCGCGGGTATGTCACTTCTCTAGGTTTTCCAGAGCCAAATGGCAATGAGACACTTAAACTCTGTTTAAGAAGACAGAATGTCACTTATAGCGGTTTGAAGAAAGTCTATCCTTCTTTACCGGATCTTACGCCGGAAGAAGCCTATAAGGTTGAAACCGAGATCAAGTATGAAGGCTATATAGAGCAGGAAAGAAGAGATGCCGAGCGGAGAAACAGTTACGCCGAGCTTCCTCTTCCGGAGAATCTCGATTACCACCATATCGATGGCTTATCGTTAGAAGCAAGAGAGAAACTTGCTTTGATCAAGCCGAAGACGTTAGGACAGGCTTCCCTTATCACTAACGTCCATCCTTCCGATATCGATGTTCTCTCCTTCTATGTCCGTCATCTGCCACCGAAGAAGTGATTGTCTTCCGAACGAAGAAAAAGCACACAGAGAATCTGCTCCGTGTGCTTTTTTCTTCAGCCTGCGATATAGAGACCGTCTTCTCTCTGCTTGATCTTCCCTTGATTAAGAGCATCTTCGAAGATGCTCTTCAGGTAGGAGCGGCTTTTTTCGGTGAGGCGGGAGGCATCGAAGAGAGAGAGGAAGTCGCGGTAGAGAGCTTCTTCGCTGAGCGACAATTCGTTCTTTAGGAGTGTGACGAAACCTTCGATGATCTCAATCTCCGGAATATCGTCGAGTTCTCTCTCGCCAAGACGCAACTGGATCTTCACAAGAGGTTTATGGAAAGAGAAGTAGCTTCCGTTATGGAAGATGACTCCGGTATAAGCGGTGTTGTTGACGAGATAATTGAGAGCGTTCTCCGTTGTTGAGACGACCCGATCGCTCATCCGGCTCAGTTTCATCTGTTCCATGGTGCGTTTCATCAGCAGGGATTTCTGAATCGGCTGTTCGACCTCGATCGTCTTCTCTAGATACTGAATCACATCGTAAGGGACATTCTTCTCTTCGTGAATCGTGTGATAGGTGGGGAAGAGAGATTTCAGGCTCTTAAGCAATTCACTTCCGTTTTCGACTTCATAGACTGGAGCAGAAGGAATGGAAGGTCTAGCATCCGGTGTGTAATCGGAAGAATAGATATCGTTTTCTTCTAAAGGAGAAGAATCGGGATCGGAAGGAACAAAAGTGTTATCTTCCTCTTTCCAGGAAGGAGCAGAATTCTCTTTCTCCGAGGAAGTTGTTTCCTGAACTCCTTCTTCGAAAGTGGCTTCTGTGGTCTTATTTCCGGAGCCGTTATCGCTAGTAGATTCTTCCTTCTTTTCTAAGGACTGGATCTTCTCGAGGATCCTTTCTTCCTCGGCTTCCGGATTGAGGTAGAAGCAAGGCGTATAGACTCTTAAGAAAGCAAAGCCTTTGCTCTTAAGGACTTCCGGACGGAGCCTATCTCTTTCTCTGGTGGAAGGATTATTGCCATAGGAAGCATCGTCGCTTTCTAAAGCGAGAAGATAGCCATCCTTCTCCTTGTTCTTGACGGCGATATCGATGCGGTGAGAAGAGGTACCGACCTCGGTATCGAAAGCGATGCCCTTTTCGGTGAGGAAAGCCGTGATCTCCTGGTTGAAGGAAGAAAGCGGCAGATCTTCTTTCTTCTGCTTTTCTTCTTCGAGAGTCTCGTTTTCGGCAAAGCAAAGATATTCTCTTAAGCGTTTGGCGCCGATCGACTGGATACGGCTAGGATCGATATCGGTATAGTGGATTGAAGAGACGACAACGAGGTTCTCTTTGGCACGGGTGATGGCGACATTGAGTCTTCTTTCGCCACCGGCCTGCGAGAGCGGACCGAAGGAAAGAAGGAAGCGACCGTTCCGATCCGGCGCAAAGCAGATGGAGAAGTAGATGATATCTCTTTCGTCTCCTTGACAGGTCTCTAGGTTCTTGACGAATAATGGATCTCTATCGTCATCGCCGTTAAGATACCTTCCGAAAGCAGCATCTTTGACTGCCAGTTTATCGAGCTTATCCTGGATGAGTTCCTGTTGTGAGGTGTTGAAGGCAATGATACCGACGCTCTTGTTTCTTCTCTTCTTGTAGCAGTCTTCATAGACAAGCTTGGCAATTTTATCGGCTTCGGCCTCGTTTCTTCGATGGGTTCTGTCATAGACACCTTTGACATAGCAGAAATCGACACCGAAACCTTCTCTCTTCAGTTTTGCCGAAGGGAAGGTGATGAGGTTTCCGTCGTAGAAGTAATGGTTGGAGAAGCGGATCAGTTCCTCGCTCTTGGAGCGGTAATGCCAACGTAAGGTGATATGCGGGAAAGCGGAGAAAGCAGTGAGAATCGATTCAAAGTCGGTGACCGAAGAGGCCTGTCTGTCCTTCTCCTCCTTTTCCTCTTCTTCGATCGAAGAGAGGAAGAAGGAAGTCGGAGGCATCTGTTTTTCATCCCCGGAGATGATCGCCTGATCGCCACGGTATAAAGCGCCTAAGGCTTCCCAAGGGAAGACCTGAGAGGCTTCATCGAAGACGACGAGATCAAAATGCATATCGGGGCTCAAATAGGTGCTCACCGATAAAGGAGACATGAGGAAACAAGGCTTGAACTGTTCAATCAGGTTTCCGTATTTTCCTAATAATCCGCGGACCGAAAGGATGTTTCTTCGCTTCTGGCATTCCTGACGGAGACGGCTTACCTCCCCGTTTGCTTCGCCATAGCTTGCCGGATACGTTGAGAAGAGCTTCTCCCGGATCTCGCTTTGGCTGATCTTCATCTTCTCCTGATCTAAGGAAGCGAATTCCTCGACCAGAGCATCGTGTGAGAAGGAAGAGAACTCACTGAGGATCGGATGGTCCTGTAAGGCGGCTTTGGCCCATTGAGAATAGAACTGGGAACGGAAAGTCTCCGCAATATCCGAGAGCTTTCTTTCCTGGGAGCGGACCTTCTTGAGATAGGTATCGATATAACCGAGATAACCTTCCTTCTTGGCTTCGGCTAAGGCATGGGAAAGACGGTGGTAGTTCTCGCTGTTCTTCTTCTGACTTTCGAGTTCTTCGATATCGGCTTTGAAGCCTAAGAAATCCTCATCGCTGAAATCGAGCGGCTCGAAGTAGGTGTTGAGGAAGGAGAGGAACTCTTTGACAAGATCGGCAGAGAAATCCTCTTTCGGGAAATGGTGGAGAAGGAGGAAATCCTCTCCGGTGAGGTTAGCAAAATAGGGCTCTGCTTCATAGTTGCTCTTCTCTAAGAGAGCAAGATCTTTTTCTAAGGCGCTGAAATCCTCTTCTCCTTTATAAGGAGGAAGGAGAGTGAGAATCGCATCTTTCTTCTTTTCGCTTTCCTCTTCTTTTTCCCAGTAGGAACGGAGAGTGACAAAAAGAGGAACAAGCGAAGAATAGTTGATATCCTTCTTGTTTAAGAACAGAGGTTCTGCTTCTTTCTTGAAGATGCGATACTCCTTCTTAAGACGGGAAAGAGGACTTGAATAGGTAAGCGCAAAGTCCTTCTCCATGTT
The DNA here is from genome assembly GCA_900316035.1 of uncultured Eubacteriales bacterium. Classification (GTDB taxonomy): domain Bacteria; phylum Bacillota_I; class Bacilli_A; order RFN20; family CAG-288; genus Enterosoma. The sequence goes on along the minus strand of ONBI01000009.1, from coordinate 29,388 downwards.
CTTGAGAATCGGAGAAGTGAGCCCTTCCGGTTTCAGTACTTTCAGAGTTTCTTTTTTCAGAGGAGCCTCTTCTTCTTTGAGACGGTGGTATTCCTTTAAATAAGAGGATGCCTTCTTGCGGGAGGAAATCTGAAGCAGAGGACTATAGCGGGATAAAGAAGGAAGAAGCGAGAACGAAGAAAGCAAAGATTCGAGTTTTGAAAGCGGAATATGGTCTAAAGGAATCGAGGCGTTCTGGAAACGGAAAGCTTTCTGAGCGAAGAAAGGAAGATCGTCCTTCATTTTCTCTTCCTCTTTGGTGAAGGCGAGATAAGGTTCGTATTCATAGGAACCCGAGAAAGAGAATATCAGGTCGTTTTCATAGTCGAGACCTAAGACTTCGACCTGGTTCTGATAATCCCTGAGATTCTTCTCGGCTCTCTCTAAGAAATCCTGCCCACGGGAACGGATATTATCGAGATAATAGTCGTTTAAAGGAGCGTAGCCTTTGATTCTTTCCGACTCTTCCATCACTTCATAAGGAGTCTGGTTGAGAATCGGAAGAGGCGTATTCAATTCACTGGCATAGGCATCGAGTTTCTTCTTATCGTCCTGATAACGGTGAAGGGTTCTTTCGGCTTCCCGTGTCAGAGTCGTCGGACGAAGAGAAAGGACGCGGTTGATCTCCGCGATGACTTTCTCCTTTTTCAGAGAATTGGAATGGAGTTCCAAGCAGAAATCGGCAAGGTTAGCCTGTTCGAGTTTATGGTAAACGACATTCAAAGCCGCCATCTTCTCAGAGACGAAAAGAACTTTCTTTCCCGCGAGAAGATTCTCGGCGATGATGTTGGTGATGGTCTGACTCTTACCGGTTCCCGGAGGACCGACTAAGACAAAGCTTTCTTTTCCGTTCAGAGAAGCTTCGATGGCTCTCATCTGGGAAGCATCGGCATCGACGACGCAGTGGAGGTTCTCTTCCTTGACCGACATATTCTGTTCCGGCCGATCACCCTGTTTGATCCCTTCCGAAGTGAGAAGAGAAAGGAGAAGCGGATTGCTGAGAGCTTTTTTCTCGTTGCGGCGGAGATCCTGATACATGACAAGGTTAGCAAAAGAGAAAAGACCTAATGAACAGGAAAGATCCAAGGCGAAATCCTTGCGCGGAGCAATGGCTTTGCGGACTTTATCGAAATAGGAGAAAAGATCTTCCCCTTGGTATTGCGGAAGCTCGATATGGTAAGTGAGTTCAAAGCGATAGGCAAGTGTACCGTTTAAAACCGGATCTTCTTCGCCTAAGGAACCGACCTGAACCTCAAATCCTCCTCCCGGACGCGCCTTCATCGTAAGCGGAAGTAAAAGAAGCGGAGAGGTGATCTTACCGGACATGGGATCGGCATCATCGAACCACTGGATGAAACCGAAAGCGAGATAAAGGATGTTGACACCTTTATCTTCAATCGATTCTTTGGCTTGGCGGTAGAGAGTAGAGAAAGAGGTCAGAAGCGGATCTCCGGAATCATAGGCGAGAATCTCATCATGGCGGTTATCGGCTTCCGGATGATTGAGAAGATTCTGCCATAAGGTATTGAAATCACTTTTCCCTTTTCCGAAAGTGTTCTTCTGGTAGTAAGCAGGGATATCGAGGAAAGTGAATCTTTCCCCTTTCTTCAGTCTCGTGAAAAGAGCATCCGGACTAGGATTGGCAACAACGAGATGACGTCTATCAAAACGGAAATAAAGCAGAGGATTGAGAGTCGAGAAATCGAGAAGCTTCTTTACCGCGTGCTCGTAGTTCTCCTGTAAGGGAGTCTTTTCCTCTTCTTTCTTCACAGCAATCGGCAGGGAGTTACGGTTGTCTTCGTTGATCATGGCACAAGGTTCTTTCTTAGTAAAAAGTATACCATGTTCGAGGGTTGTTATACCAAAAAACCAGCAAAGTAAAGGGAAAGAAAATGCGAAAAATATAGAAACGGAATAATCGAGAAAATATAAGTAAAAAAGTAAATAAACAAAGGGAAAAGAAAAGTAAAACAATTCCTTAACTGCTCTATAAATCGAAAGTCAGAATCCGTTTCTTTTTCGAGCAACCCTTATCGCTTCTTCTCAGTTGTTTCTTGTGCGGAAGATTGGAAAAAGAAGAAAAGAGAAAGATTACTCTCTCAGAGAGAAAACAACGAAGTTCCACAAAGGAAAATACTGAGGATTTTTGCAAAAGAAATAGGCCCGCAACCGCTAGGCCTATTGTAGGATCAGTCTTCGATTTTATTGGCATCGAGATAGGTGTTCTCTAAGGGAGAGATAAGACGGGCGTTGACATAGCACTGCTTGAGAGTCAGCATCGTCTGCCCCTGGTAATTTCCGCTCGGGGTCTTCTCGATGAGAAGAACCGCATCGGCTTTTCCCTCCTCTAAGAAACAGAGAGGAAGCATCATCGACATCACGTTACGGGTGGGGAAGAAAGAAGGCAAGGCGTTCCGGTAATCGTAATCGACCATGCGTTTCGCTTTGCTGATCGCCTGATCCAGAGAGAACTTGAGGATAGAGAAAGCCATCGGGTTATCGCTGACTTTCTGTCTCAGATTGTTATAGAGACTCTCTTTGGTTTTCTCGTCTTTCTCCTTCTCTAGCTTGGTAAGGATCGGTTTGCAGTTGGCATAAGGAGCTAAAAGAACTTTCAGAAGAGAAAGCGGGAAACGGGAGAGATTATCGAGGATGATGTGGTTGGAATCGGTATGGATCTCCGCTTTGGGATCGTAATAGAGGTCATGGATAGATTCGATGTAGGTAGCTTTTTCGGGAAGCTTAGCAAAGTTCTCGACTAAGACTTTCCCTAAGCCCTGACTGCCGGCTAGAGCAAATCCCTGGAAGATATATTCCTGCTCGATCTTCGGGTCATGGTTACAGAGAAGAATGCCGTAGATATCGTCATAGGTATTGTTCTTCAGACCCGTATCGAAGACCGCATATCCGGTCTTCTCATCGAGAAGAATCTTCTTCTGATACTGAAGACGGGAATAGGTGTACTGAAGATAGATCTTCAGGATGATATAAGGGTCGCTCGAGTGGTTATAGCACCAAGGTTCTTTCCTGGCTAAAGAAGCAAGCTGAACGATGGAAGCTTCAAAATCCGGGAAATAGACATGGTGAGAAAGAACGTCTTTGGCTTTCTCTTTATCGGCTCCGATGAAGTTGAGATAGTAAAGATAAGAAGTAGCGGAGTCCGATTTCTTTACCGAGGCGATCACTTCGTCTCCGTCCTTCGTCTTGAAGGAAAGAGGAAAGCAGGTTCCCGATTCCTTGACGAAGAGATCTTTCTTCTCATAGGCTTCCTGATAGTCCTTTTCGATCTGCTTCTTCAAGGAAGCGTCGTCGAGAGGAAGAAGCGTATATTCTCTTAACGAAAGCAATAATTTATCGGAGATGAAGAAGGCGTTCTCTTTCGGCTCCGGATAAGCAGGAAGCAACGCTTTCTTTTTGGAAGAAGCAGGCTTCTTATTCTCACTGGCTTTTTCTGCTTTATGGGCTTCTTTGTCCTTCGCTTTTCCCTGCTCTTTTAAAACAGTTTCTTTTTTCTCTTTCTGATTGGCTTTATGGGAAACAGGTTTGTTTCCCATTAAAAATGTGACAAAGCAAAGACCTTTTCCGTCTTTCTCTTCTTTCAGAGATAGCTCCTCCGGGAACTGGAGAAGAAGCGTCTTCATCTTGCTGAAACCGAGAGCTTTATAGTCGACATGGGCATCGGAAAGAGTCTTCGATATCTGACTTAACGGATAGGCCTTTCCGACTTCATAGGAAGAAAGAAGAGAAAGAATCTTCTTTCTCTCCTCGGGAGAGAAGACTTTCTTTTCTTTTCCTTTTCCGTCTTTCTTCGGCTTCTTCGTAGGAGCTGGTTTCAAAGAAGAAACCTCACTTTTATCTTGATAACATTTCACCGGCTTTAAACGCATCGTCGGCATCTCATCGTCGTGTGCGACATACTTTTTCGGCACCGAAAAATCGTGGATTGTGACAAAAACATCGGGAGATCCGGGTTTTGCATTTTCCAAAGAGAGGAAGTCGAGATCCTCAAGCAGTGGTCTCAATTTTTTATAACCGTGTTCCTCGTACGAGAATCCTTTATCCCTGAGACATAAAGCGAGTTTGGATAAAGGAATTTCGGTTTCTTTGGGGAAATTCAGAACCAACAGATCATAGATGTTCTCTTTGTCTTTCAAAGTTAACATATATGAGTGGTTTGTCCTTGCCGCCCTTTCTTTCGCGGCAGGATTATTATACGAAATGAAAGGACTCTTTTCTACCTTGTGGAAAAGTTAGGCTTTGGTAAGAATCTTCGAGAAATCCTCGGCTAAGAAAGAATCGATGGCGGCCTTTACTTCCGGAACTAGAGAAGCGACCCTTCCCTTATCCTTGACGAGCGGATTGATATATCTCTTCTTGGAAGAGACGGCATAGGTATTCTCATCCAGAATCGTATCGACTTGCTTCACTTTCTTTAACGCGCGGAAAGAAGCAAAGTCGGCTTTGGCTTCTCTGTCTTCTTCTAACTTTGCTATCACTTCCTTTTCGGTCGTATAGAGATCATCCTCTTTCAGAACTCCTCTATCGATAGCTCTCTTCAATAATCTGGCGAGATACTCCATTCCATACCGGTCCTCATCCGCGACATAGACACGGGAGTTCTTCAGCGTGAGGAGAGTGAATTCGGTAGCGATATCAAGATGGGTGAAAGCCATCTCCTCTTCCCCTTCTTCGTTCTTGGTGATGGTGATATCTTTATAAAAAGCATGGATCTCCTCGGAAGTGGCAAAGCGGTAATTGAGGAAGTTATTCAGCGTGTACTCCAAGCGGTCGCTTGAGAGTTTCGGACTGTCGTTATCGGCTAAAGGATAGCGGTGATAGTCATAGACATCCTCAACCGATAGAGAAAGTTTTCTTAAGCCTTCGACGATCTGTTTATCGCTTTCCAGGATTCTTCTGGTTCTTTCTTCGGTCGCTTCCTGTTTCTCATGGTCTCCTTTGAGAAAGTCGATCACATGGGCAAAGGCAGGAGTGGCGATATCGTGGAAAAGACCGGAAAGAGACATTTTGAGGTCACCGGTGAACTTATAAAGAATCAAAGCGACTCCTAAGGAGTGATCATACCGCGAATACGGTTTGAAATCCTTATAGAAAGGGAAAGAAGTATATTCCATTCCGCAGTGCATCCCGCATCCGCGGATCCGTTTCATCGCCGGAGCATTGAGAAAAAGGAAGAATTCCTCCGGAATATCGTTTTCATACATCGGCCATAGCGCTTTAGACATAAAGGTTCCTCCTTAGAAGTATAGACCACAATAGGATAACAAGAAAAAGCGGAGAATAAGCAGGAAAAGAGCTTTTTCTCCGCTCAAAGACTAATTGAGACTATGAAGAATGTCGGCCGGTTTCTTCCCTAAGAGGATTCCTAACGGTATCAGCATCGAAAGCAAGTCAAAGACAAGATAGATGAGGAAGAAGAGAAGAATCCAGAAGCCGGAGGCATAGAGTTTTACAAAGGAGAGAAGAAGAACAAAGATCAAGACCGGAACGATGGTTTTCGTAAGGAAGTTCGCTAATAGGTCTGCGATATTCTCCCATAGGATTTCACTCTTCTTATAGCCTAAGCACCTCTTGACACCAATCGTATATCTTAAGGAATTGACTTTACCGATATTGTCTAAGAGGGAGAAAATTAAGAAGAGAAGGATAAGACCGCCTAAGACAATCAGGTAACTCTGGGAAGCGGTAGTGAGGTCAGTAGCCCCCATCGTCTCTCTGGCGACCGATACTTTGACAAAGACAACACCCTGATCCTGATAGCGTTCGTTGAGTATTCTGACGGTGCTATCCGGATTCTTCGATAAGAGGAACTGATGATTGCCATAGGTCATCTGGAGATCGGATTGATAAGAGGAATCGTAAGCATAGAAAGTAAAGAAGGGTTCTTTGCCGGCAAGCTGGAAGATAAGACGGATATAGTCATCCTGGCTTAAGAGAATCGGATCATCGATACTGCCTTCGTAGGAATCGCCGATGTTGATATGCTGCAGATAATAGTAATAGCTGTTATAGGCCATATCTTCTCCTTTTCCTGTGTGATAATCAAGGACAAAGGAGGCTTCGGTGTTTTTCGGTTTCCAAGAGGCATCCTTGAAACTGTCGCTAAGACCTTTCGGAAGATGGATCGTGACAACATCCTTATCGGTCTCGCCGGGAAGAGTCGGATCGACTTTGATCGAAGAGAGAAGCTTGCTCACGATGAGCATGCGGTAGAATTCGCTATAGGAATCTAAGGTATAGCTGTTGTAGGTGATATCGGAGAAGGACATGATCTTCTTGCTGGAATCGGTGTTATCTCTTGCCGTTCCTTCGCTAGCTAAGAAAGCCGGGTTGGAGGAGACGGGATAATAAACCGAATCCGATTCGGAATACTTTCCCTCTTCGCTTAGCCACCAGAGCTTCTTGGCGCTGTCGGACATCGTGACAAAAGGTAGACCGGAATAGAGATAGTCTCCCGAGACAACGAATTTCTTATCTTCGAGGGTAGAAGGAAGATTATCTTCGGAATAGGTGACATTGGCACTGGTATCGGTTTTCCGTAGGAATTCAACACCTTCTAAAGAAGGAAGAGAAGCAAGCCGAGGAGCAAAGGCGAAATTGGAAGTATTGTGGTTCATCGCCGCTTCGATGAGCTGTAAGGATTCCGTTGTGGCTTTCGAAGCGTAGACCGCTTTCAAATCGGTCGTGACAAAACCTTTGATCTTATAGGTGAGATTCTTGACGTAAGGAGTCAAAGAGACATGGCGGGAAGAATACGTCTCCGGGAAGATGGTGATCGTGGCGCTTACGTTATCTCCGTGATAATATGCATCCGAACTGAGGAAGGAAGTATCGACAAGGACTTCATCGTCGGCAAGAGTATATTTGCTCAGTTCGGAAGGGAAGATACTCTTGTAATCCTCGAGAGGCAAGAATCCAGGAGTATTCGAACTTTCTTTGACCCCGTTGATGGTAGTGCCGTCATCGAAAGTGATGAGATAGGAGGGAAAGTAAAGATTGCCGATGCTACTTGGATATTCCTTATATTGAATCGGTGTGAAGGTCGGGCCGGAGATCAGATCCGGATCGTTCTTCTTCCAGTCGATATAGTCATCGATCGTGAATTCAACAGCCTTTGTAGAATCTTTTCTCACTTCCTTCTGTTTCTCTTTGGTGTAGTGAGCAAGGACAAGATTATCTTCCATCATATAGGGAGAATAAGCCGTGGAAGCAAGATCGACCGAAGCAAAATAGAGGTTGAAGAAGAAAAAGGAGATAATCGGTAAAATGATCTCCAAATTACGGAAACTCTTCTTACCTTTGTAGTTTGTCTGGGAGAGCGGATTGCGGTTGAAGAGAGATAAGAAGAAGGAGCGTTCCTTCCAAGGCTTCTTATCCTTACGGGGTGTGAAGGAAAGAGTAGGATCGGAAGAATCTTCGCTAGGTTCCGGAGCGGTTTCTTTATCGATTTCTTCTTCCTCTTTTTCCTCTCCGTTTTCCGAAGAGAGCTCTTTCTTCTTTGCTTCCGCTTTTGCCGATTCTTCAAAAATCGGTTTTAAGGCATCCATGCTCGAAAGGGTGACATTCTCACCGCTGACAAGAAGCTTTCCGTTCTTCTCGACGATGGTGATCTTTCTTGCAGGGGCACCTTCTTCGGCATAGAAGGAGAGGGTGAGAGAACCGACGGTGGTCTCACTTTTGACGAAGGAAACTTTCTTCGTCTCCTCTTCATAGACTTCGGAGACTTCTTCTCCTTTCGGATTGAACTCGACAAAGGCTCTGTTCTCGATGCGGAAAGCCTGATCCGCATAGAGATTGACTAAGGACATATTGTGGGTAACCATCAAAACCAATCGATCTTTCGATAGGCTCTTGAGGATATCCATGATGCGGAGAGAGTTCTTGCTATCGAGGTTACCGGTAGGTTCATCGGCTAAAAGGATTTTCGGCGAATTGGCTAAGGCTCTGGCGATAGCGACTCTTTGTTTCTGACCGAGCGATAAAGCACCGGCGGAACGGGAGGAGTTTATATTGAGACCGACGGCTTTGAGAAGGATTTCGGTTCTTCGGGAGACTTCTTTTTCGTCGTAGACATCGGCTAAAGCAAGACCGACTTTGAGGTTATCGCGGACGGAGAGATTATCGAAGAGGAGGAAGTCCTGGAAGATGTAACCGATATGGTTTCTCCGGTATTCTTCGATAGCGACTTCATTTCCGTCATAAAGAATCGTTCCGTCATAGGAGATAAGTCCGCCGATCGCATTGAGAATCGTCGATTTACCGGATCCCGAAGGACCTACTAGACAGACTAGCCCGGTGCTAGGAAGAGAAAGAGAAGCGTTCTCTAAGACTTTCTGCTCTTTTCTGGAACCTTTGAAAAAGGTTTTACTTACGTTTTTTGCTTCAATCATGGTGTCTTACTCTCCTCTTGTGGGCCTTCGAAGGTTTCGAAACATAGAAGGAAACGGCTAAAGAAAGAAGGATAGAGAGAATCATGAGCGGAATATTGGAGACATACATCGCGGCGAAGTTAGGAATATAGAGAGTGAAGAGAAGATGGCAGAGGAACACACAGAGAGACATGATCAAGACAAACTGCATCGCATTGAGAAGATAAAGATCTTTTGGAGTATAACCGATATCGCTTAAGACCTTCTCATCGGAATCCTTGCGGTAATAGAAGCGGGAAAGGAGAGCGCGGGATAAGAAGAGGACCAGTAAGAAACCGACAACGCCGGCTAACAGTAAGAAGAAATCGGAGATACGGGAAGCGACATCGAAGAAGGCGCCGTTGCTCTTGGAGTTGACGATGGTCGTTTTCTTATGATCATAATAGATGGCGGTGACTTGGCTCTTGTTTAAATCTTCGGTAATTTCCTTCGCTTTCTGGATGCTGGAAGCATAATAGCGGCCATAGGCTTTTTTCTCTTTCATCAAATCGAAGAGAACATCGACCGTGACGAAGTAGTTATAACGTTTTGTTTCATCTGCATCGTTGAAGAAAGCAAAGGAATCGGCAGGGAAAGAATCCAAGGTCAGCTTTGCTCCGTTATAGGTGAAGGAAAGGGTAGAGAGTTTATCTTTATAATAGGAAGAAAGGTTGAACTTCGTTTCGTTCTCTTCGACACTGGCACTGTAACGGAGGGCATTGCCGTTATCGTATAAGGCATAAGTAGGATCCAGAACGCGGCGCAGGCCTTCGGTGTAGAAAGAAGGATAGTTCTTACTCTTTTTATCTCCGGGAAGAGGATCCTTGATAAAGGAGACGAAATCTTGACTTGTCTTCCAGCACTTCTTCCGTTCGGTTGCATCCGAGAAGCAGCCATAGCGGACCATGTTGGAAGAGGCGGTGCTGGAAGTCGAAGATTCAATGTCACCGAAAGAGTAGGAATAGATCTTATCGATATAGATTTCTTTGGTGACTGACTTGATTTCCTTTGCATAGGCATCCTTGATAGCACTTTGAGAGCTATCTGAGGAAGCGTAGAAATAATAGTTGTTCATGGAACTCATCAAAAGGGAGGGGACAAGATAGTAATGCGTGTCCTCCAGTTCCGTAAGATGAGAGTAAATGGCCGTATTTTTCGGATCGGTTGTTCCTCTCGGAAGATAGACGGTATAAGGAAGAGCGCCGTCGACCTTCTCTTTGGCAGTATAAAGAGTATCGACAATATAGTTCTTATCCAATAGGAAAGGAGTCATCACGAAACCAGTATCGATATGACGCATCGTTTCCGGAGAGGTTGCTTCCTCTAAGGTGCTTCCGGCATCGATATCCCAAGAGAAATCTTTGATGAGATCGAGATTGTCGTAATAGACATCGTCGCTTTCTTCTATTTCCTTGGCGTCTTTGCTCTGCTTCAGAGCCAGAACTTCGTTTCCGACACCGTGACCGGAGATTGTGACGGTACCGCTGGTAGTCAATTCGTCGCGGAACTTTTCATAATAGGTGATACCGATACTGCCGAAATAAAGATAGGCGGTAGAGAAAAGAAGAATGAGGAAAGTGAAAAAGAGTCTACCCGGTCTTTTCACGGCGAAAAGAGAGGCCGTATAAAGACGGCTCTTCATCGGGGTAGGATGCTTTTCGGCTCTGACTCCGTCTTCCCCTTTTTCCGGAAGAGCGAAAGTCTCATCGCTTAAGACCTTCCCATCGGAGAGAACGATATGTCTGGTCGCTTTGTTGCGGACCAGATCGAAATCATGGGTGATATAGAGAATCAGTCTTCCTTTCTGAAGGCTCTCGATCAGGGCGATGATCTCTTTCGAGGTCTCGGGATCAAGGTTACCGGTCGGTTCATCGAAGAGAAGGACTTTCGCATCGGAAGCTAAGCAGCGGGCGATAGCGACACGCTGTCTTTCCCCACCGGAAAGCTTGGCGACCTTCATCTTCTTCTGTTTATGAAGCCCGACTTCCTCTAAGACAGAGTTTGCCCTCTTCTTGGCTTCTTCTAAACCATATCCGGCTTTGGTGAGAGAAAGGACGATATTCTCAATCGGAGAGAAACCTTCGATGAGGTTATACTCCTGGAAATCGAAAGCGATGTTCTCCCGATAGAGTTTCGCTTTCTCTTCGTCGCTGACACCGGATAAAGGCTGATTATCGAAATAGATCTCTCCTTCGTCAAAAACCTCGGTTCCGGTCAAAACACGGAACAGAGTACTTTTACCGGCACCGCTTTCGCCGGTGATGACGACAAAGGAGGAGTCGGTTTCGAAACTCAACGAGACGTCTTCTAATCCGCGGGTCGACTTTTCGCCATCGCGGTAGTATTTGCTGACGTGGCTTAATTCGATCTTCATGTTCCGCTCCTTTACTATAGCTCTGATTGTACTATATCAGAAAATGCTTTTCTACCATTTTTAAAGTAAGCTATCTTCCGTATTTTAGGAAGAAAGCCCTTTCTCAACATCTGTTTTTCTCTTTAATAATTCTTAACGAAATTGCTTGCTTGGACCTGAAGCAGAAAATAAGGAAGATAGAAAAGAAGCTGTGCTCCTAAATAAGTGAGCATGATCGGAAAGTCCCGACGTTTGAAATCCTTGATGAAAAGCGTACAGGTAAGAATCGAATCCGAAATAATGAAAAGAACACCGCCGAAGATGCTATAGATAAAGAAAGGGGAATAGGTGGTCCTAGCTAAGATCTGATAGGCAAAATCCAGAACTAACAGAGTCATATAGATAGAACCGGTGAATCTCAGCAATCCTTTCATATGGCAGAATTTCTCTAGCGCCAAGAAAGAGAAAGCAAAGAACAACAGGAAGAAAGCGACAAGGAAGAGAGTATGGAAGGCTTCAATCTCATTCCGGATGACACTCCAGGTAGCTAAGATATAGAAAACATGGTTCAGCATGAAGGCAACCAGACCAAGAAGGATGAATTTCTTCTGATCTTTGAAGATGAAGAAGATATCTCCGACCATACCAAAGAGAACACCGATCACAAAGAAGTAATTCCACGGGGTGAAAAGAAGAGCAATCAAAGCCAGAAAGAGAGTACAGAAAGGTTTGACGATCTTCCTTGCTTTCTCAATTTCAAAGAAGGCGAAAACCAGTTCGGCAAGACAGAGAACACCGAAGACGGTAAAAAGAATAACTTCATTCGTTGTCGTCAAAGGAATCAGGGATGAAGAGTTTTCTTTTTTGGGGACAACATCCAGAATCGAATAGGTCATTTGTTTTCCTCCTTTGTGCATTGAAAAAGAATGATAGCACACGAGGGACATTCCTCTTTCAGTATATCAAAGGGAGAAGAAGAAACCAACGGAGGGGGACAAAAACGGGAAAAGGAAAAGAAAGGAAGAAAAAGCAATTCCATTAATTGAACGAGGAATTGCTTTCTCTACTTCTTCTTTTCTCTTTCGGCTTTCGCTAAGGCTTTTGCTTTACGGATATCGGAAGTGCGTCTCTTCTGATGGCTCTCCCAGTAGTCGGCTAGGTTCTTTTCGTATTTTCCGGTCCTATTGGGATCGTAATGATAGAACTTGGTGTTCTCTTCTCCTTCCGGAAGATATTCGAGATAATCCCAGAAGAGAGGATCACCGTAATCGTAGGAATCTTCTTCGGAGACGTTCGGACGGGTGAGTTTCAGATATTCTCTTACTTCACTCGGTTTGCTGTCGATCTCGGCCATCGCTTCCTCAATGGCATTTGCCGCACCTCGGGATTTCGGAGAGAGCGCCAGTTCACAGACCGTGAAGGAAAGCGGGATCGCGGCTTCCGGTAACCCGACTTCTCTCGCAACCTGACAGGCGTGGTAGCAGCGGTCGGCGGCGGCAGGATTGGCTAAGCCGATATCTTCGTAGGCGATAACCATCAGTCTCCGAATCAGTCCTTCCAAGTCTCCGCCTTTGAGGAGTTTGGCTAGGTAATAGAGAGCGGCATCGACTTCGCTTCCTCGGATTGATTTCTGGAAAGCGGAGACGGTGTTATAGTGCTCGTTTTCATCTTTATCGGAAAGATAGTTCGGAGCGGAAGCAATTTCTTTTGCTTCTTCTAAAGTGATGAGATGACTCGAAGAGAAACTTAAAGCGATCGCTTCTAACTGGTTATAGGCAAAGCGGAGATCCCCACCGGAGATCTTGGAAAGATAATCGATTGCTTCCGGAGCTATCTTCTTCTTTCCGGCTAGACCCTGCGGAGAAGTCAAAGCTCTTTCTAGGCCTACCCTGATTTCACTCGGTGTCAGTCTTCGTGTCTCTAAAAGGCGGCAACGGGAACGGATAGCTGGGTTTAAAGAGATAAGAGGGTTAGCCGTTGTACATCCGATCAGATAGAAATCCCCGTTTTCGAGATGCGGTAAAAGAAGATCCTGTTTTCCTTTATCGAGACGGTGGATTTCATCGATGATGACAATCGAAGGAGAGAAGCGGATCGCTTCCTCAAAGCTTGCCTCCATCTTGGCTTTGTTATCAATGACGGCATTGAGCAAGACGGAATAGGCGTTGAAAGAATGGGCAAAAGCACGAGCTAAAGTGGTCTTTCCGGTTCCCGGAGGACCATAGAAAACCATCGAGAGCAAAGAATTGCTCTCCAAGAGTTTCTCTAAGAAGCTTTTGACCTTCTCCTGACCGATGACATCTTTGAGATCTTCCGGACGCATCCGGAAAGCTAAGGGCTTATCGATAGACATAAGTTTGCTCTTTATTATAAACTATCCTTTAGTTATCAAGTGTAGAAAGAAAAACTATAATAAGGACCTTAGAAAACCATGAGAATATTATTACAGGAATGTCTTGAGGCAAAACTCACTATCGACGGAAAACTCATCTCCTCGATCGGTCATGGAGAAGTCCTTTTTGTCGGCTATACCCAAGGGGATAGGCTGGAAACGAACGATAAGATGCTGAAAAAACTTCTCAACCTCCGAATCTTTGCCGATTCTAACGGGAAAACCAATCTCTCCTTAGATACTTTCGGCGGAGAGATCCTCTGTGTTTCTCAGTTCACTCTGTATGCGGACTTAAGAAAGGGAAACCGTCCTTCCTTCACCAATGCCTTACCGGGAAAAGAGAGTGAACCTCTTTATGAAGACTTCAAAAAGAAACTCTCGCTTGCCCATCCGAAAACCCAATACGGAGTCTTCGGTGCGGATATGAAGGTGAATCTTATCAATGACGGTCCTTTCACTCTTCTTCTCGATTCAAAGGAATTGTTCTGAACTATGGCACAGAAAGTACTGCTTGGTCTATCCGGCGGGGTTGACTCCGCTATCGCTGCCTATCTCCTGAAGAAACAGGGCTATGATGTCACCTGCTGCTTTATGCGTAACTGGGATAGTATCACCAATAACGATATCAAAGGGAATCCGACTTTATCGGGCAGCAAATGCTCTCAGGAATTCGATTACGACGATGCCGTCGAAACGGCTTTTGAACTCGATCTTCCGATCATCCGCAAGGATTTCATCGAAGAATACTGGGAAGAAGTCTTCCAGCAGTTTTTGGATACTTATCGGAAAGGATATACGCCTGACCCGGATGTCTTCTGCAACAAGTACATCAAGTTCGGCCATTTCTATCAGTATGCGAAAAGCTTAGGTTTCGATACGATCGCCATGGGTCACTATGCGATGCGCATCGATGAAAACGGCGAATCCCATCTCTATAAAGCCTATGACCGCAACAAGGATCAGTCCTACTTCTTAGGGCAGATCAGTGAAGAACAGCTGAGTCACGCTCTTTTCCCATTAGCTAATTTCACCAAACCCGAAGTAAGAGCCTTAGCGGAGAAACTCGACTTGAGCGCGGTCATGCATAAAAAGGATTCGACCGGTGTCTGTTTCATCGGGGAAAGAAACTTCAAGGAATTCCTGAAGAACTACTTGCCGTCAAAACCGGGGCCGATCGTCGATATCGTAACCGGCGAGACCCTGAAACAGCATGATGGTATCCTCTATTACACGGTCGGTCAGCATCGTGGCCTTGATATCGGCGGCATCAAAGGAAGAAGTACGGATCCTTTCTTCGTCGTCGGTAAGGATGTCAACAAGAATATCCTCTATGTCGCTCAGGAAGAAGGAAACACCTATCGGAAATCCTACCGCTGTCTTCTTTCCCATTTCAACTGGATCGGAAAGGATTTACCTACGACTCCGACTCCTCTCAATGCGAAGTTCCGTTACCGCGGAAAAGATATGCCGGTCACTTTTTCTCTCCGTCCGGACAGGGAATCCGCATGGCTCGATTATCCTGGATACGACTATGTCGCGAAAGGTCAGATCGCGGTTCTTTATCGCGGAGACCGCCTTGTCGGAAGCGGCATCATCGAAGAAACTTACGATAAGAATCTTGTTAAGATTCCGTATTAAACAACTTAGTTATGCAGATATAAAAACGGTCCTAGGAGTTAACCTTTTAGGGCCGTTTTACTTTCTTTTATTCGGCAGAGAGACTCTGCTGATAGGCTTTTAAGGAAAGACGGTAGAAAAGAAGCATCAATAACACCGATGGAACAATACCGATCAAGTACCCAACGAAGGTATAGTTCGGTAAGAAAGCAGTGAATAGATAATAGGGAGCAAGAAGAAATCCTGGGAGTAAGAAGGAGTAGAGGAAAACAAGGAGGGGACCGATTCCCCGGCTTGTGATTTCGGCAGGGCTAGTCCAGGAGAAGTTCGCTCTTTTACAGCCGACATAGAAAGCGAAGAAGGAAGTGCCTGCTCCTGAGAAGAGACCTAAGAAGAGAAGCGGGAAGAAATCGAGGAGACTGGTTTTTGTTAACGTCAACAAGAGGATGCCTTCGATGAGATAAAGAAGGGTGTAGAAGAGAGTGCTAGGAAGGACTTTAGCGGCGAGCATCTTCTTCTCGGTGAGAGGATAGGCTTTATTCATTTCATGGTCGCTCTTTTCTAAGGAGACTGAGGCATAGGAGAGAAAAGGAACCATCATCGACTCGAGATAATAAACCGGAGTCGTATAGGCTAGAGAAGAAGTAAGACTTGTATCGCTCGAGGAAGCAAAGATCACCGAAAGAACTAAGAAGACCAAGAACATCGATATACTGCTCATCAAAGAAGGCAGATAGGCCGAAGGCTGAGAAAAGAGAAGGCGTGCTTCTTTGCGGAAGAGGACTTTTTCTATGTTCTGGCTTCGTTCAAGATCTTTGGTCAATCTTCTCTCTTCTTCCGAAGCGGAGATCTTCTTTGTTGTTTTTCCTCCCCGTAGAGAACCGAAGGTGGTGAAGTAGAAGCGGTCAGCTAGGAATAGGCTTGCTAAGAAAAGAGCAATCGGAATCAGGAAAGATAGAACAAGAGAAAGAATATCTCCCTGATAAAAACCTCTCCTCGGAAGAATACCGAAGAAGGAGAAGAATCTTCCCATTAAGAACATCGAGGTAGCGTACTCTTCGTATCCTTCTAAACTCTCGGAATGGAGACTGGAAGGGTTGATCAACAGAAGGAAGACCATGAAGACAGCACCGCAGAAAACAAGAACGGAAGTGACGGTCGCTTCAACTCCTTTCTTATTCTCTAAGGGAAGAAGACGGTAAAGGAGCATCGAAAGAAGAAAGGCACAGCCCGATATCGCTAATAGCATCAATATTCCGAAGAAGACGGAAAGAACGATATTGAGGACAGGAACTCCTTCTAAACCGAAGAAGACAGGAGGAAGGATCAGAAGACAGAGCCCTCCATATCCGATCGAAAGATAGAACGAAAGAAGGAATTTGGCTAAGAAAAGCTCCCGCCCCCGTATCGGAAGAGGAAGGAACGAAGTGATATCTTTTCCGAAGAACATACGGAGCGAAAAGACGGCCGAGAAGAAGAAATACATCAGGATGAAACAGGCGATAATGTAGGAGAAAAACTCCTGCATCATCTCCTGGGATGCTTCTATTTCCTTCAATCCGAGATAAGAGAGCACGGTGGCATAAGTAAGATAGGCAGTCAAGAAAAGAGAGGAGATTAAAGAAGGAACGATGCTGGGTTTTTTCGTTTTTCCCTTCTTGCCTTTGGTAAGAAAAGTGTTGGCGTAGACCGCCTTGAGAAGAAGTGAGAATTTCATTTCGAGGTGATCTCCAAGAAGAGACTTTCCAGATTCATATTCTTCTCTTCTTCTTTCTGCTGTAACTCGCTGAGAGAGCCGAAGAAGATGAGTTTTCCTTCTTTGATGATAGCGACTTCATCGCAGATTTTCTCGGCGACATCGAGAACATGGGTCGAATAAAGAACGCATTTCCCCTGTTCTGCCTGATCTTTCATCAGCTTTTTTGTTTCAAAAGTCGCTTCCGGATCAAGACCGGTCATCGGTTCATCGAGAATCCAATTCTTTGGGTCATGAAGCAAAGCTCCGATCAGATGGATTTTCTGTCTCATACCATGGGAATAGGAGAGAAGCGGTTCTTCTAAAGAATCCTTCATATGGTAAAGCTCGGAATACCTGAGAATCCGTTCTTTCGCTACTTCCGGCTTGATTTCATAGACCGAAGCTAAGAAAGAGAGATATTCTCTTCCTTTCATTCCTAAAAAGATATCCGGAGAATCCGGAACGAAAGCTAGATGTCTCTTAGCTTCTAAGGGATCTTTTTCTATGGAGAACCTATCGATACTTATCTCTCCCTTATCCGGAGAAAGAATACCGACAAGCATTTTCAAAGTCGTGGATTTACCGGCACCGTTCGGACCTAATAGTCCGTATACTTTTCCGTCTTCTAACTTCAGGCTTAAGGAATCGACCGCCTTCTTCTTACCGAAACTTTTGGAGACAGAGGATATTTCAATCATAGGGGTCCCTCGCTGTTTTTCCTATTATAAAGGATAAACGGGAGTTTTGCACTTCCGCTTATCCGAAGTAGCAAGTTCCGCTGGCCCATGAAGCCCGGAAAGACGCATCTCTTTGGATTCGGGACTTTTTCCGTCCCCGAAAAGTTTTGCAGAATCTCCCTTTTCATGTTGCAAGATATTAGACAATATAGAGGACTTAGGAGGATGCCCCCATGAGCGGGGTCTGTACTCCCTGTACACGGGATAGGAGCTCCTCTAGGCGCTTGAGGAAAGCTTCGGTATGGGAATCGATCACGAAGGTTTCCCGATGAAGAGTTTCCGCGGGACGAAGTGAGGAAAAGGGGTGCCTGTATTGCAACACATTACAACATTCGGACCCGCCAACTGCAAAAGTCAGGATTCTCGAGGATAAGGGAAGCAACTCTTGAAAAAAGAGAAAAGGAAAACACGTAATAGTTTTGGAAAGGAGAGTAAGGAACAAGAACCAAAAAGAGAGAAAACGCCTCACTTTTCCCTGTTTCTTCCTAAATCTGTCTTCCGATGCTCTGAATCTAGCAGAAACCCCTTTTCCACGAGCAGATTTTGCTTGTAAATTGTTTCATGGCCGAGTAGAATAAACCACGGCACTAAGAAACGAGGTGAGATACTTTGCCTAAGACTGTGGTCAGAGATGGTGAATCTTTGGACCTTGCCATGAAGAGATTCAAGCGCATGGTCAACAAAGCCGGAACCATCCAGGACTATCGCAAGCACGACTACTTCCTTAAGAAGGGTCTTCGTCGCAAGCTGAAGTCCGAGAACGCTAGACGTAAGCACTAGTAAGAAAGGAGGGCCTTCGGGTCCTCTTTTTGTTTTCTTTTTCCGTTTCTAAGCCTACAATATTGGCATTATGAAATCCCTGAAAGAACTGCTTGTCTATGGACCGGGCCCTTCTTCCTCTCATACGATCGGGCCTTATCGTATCTTAAAAGACTTCCTCAACCGTTATCCCAATAGAGCTTTGCTCGATCATATCGAGATCACTCTTTTCGGCTCCTTGGCTTTGACGGGGAAAGGCCATTCGACGGATGATATTCTCCGTACCGCCGTAGGCTCTATTCCCTGCACCGTTCTTTTTAATCCCTCGTTAAAAGGACTCACCCATCCGAATACTTTGGAAGCGAAAGCTATCTATAAGGATGGAAGTGTTTATGCCAAACGCTATATCTCGATCGGCGGAGGCGCCTTTGCCTTCGAAGGAGAGAAACCCTTCGGGAAAGAAGCCTATCCTTTCTCGACCTGCGACGGCTTAAAAGCCTACATGAAAGAGAACAAAATCGCCGATATCTATGAAGTCATCCGCACTTTTGACGATAGCGATATCTACGAATATGGAAAAACGATGCTCTTCCGCTCTTTCCATACGATCGAAGATGCTTTGAGTAAGACGGGAACTCTTCCCGGTCCTCTGAAACTCGAAAGAGTCGCAAAAAGCATTCTCTCTTCGGCCCGAGCCGAAGACGATCCGGCAGAACAGAGAATCCTCTTGCTCAGCGCCTATGCCTATGCGACCAGCGAAGCTAACGCTGCCGGTGAGATGATTGTCACCGCTCCGACCTGTGGTGCCGCCGGGGTTGTTCCGGCTGTCCTTTATTATTCGTATCACGATAAAGGGGCACCGGAGAAAGACTTAGTGAAAGCTTATCTTATCGGTGCCCTCTTCTGTCAGTTCATCAAGGAAAATGCCGGAGTAAGCGGAGCGCTTCTAGGCTGTCAGAGCGAAGTCGGTTCGGCTACTTCTTTGGCCGCTGCTTCTTTAGCCTATCTTTATCATCTTCCTCTTTTCGGTATCGAATATGCAGCCGAAGTCGGCATGGAGCATTTCTTAGGCCTCACCTGCGATCCGGTCGATGGCTATGTCCAGATTCCCTGCATCGAGCGCAATGCCATGGCAGCGCTTCATGCCTATGGCGCTTACCTCTATGCGAAACACATTTCCCTTTTCCGTAAGAACCGTGTTTCGTTCGATAATGTCATCCGTGCGATGAAGGAAACCGGAGCCGAGCTCTCTCCGGATCTCAAGGAGACCTCTTTAGGCGGCTTAGCGAAAGTCTGCTCTTAATTCAGAAGACAATCTCTGCCTGCGCGGAATTCACTTCGGCGACATCGGTGAGATCCAGATTTAAGGAAAGATCGTGCCAGACGACGGCACCTTTGATACTCGAAGAACCTCTTACCTGGTAACAGTTGCCGTCTTTTTCTTCGTAATCCGTATAACTGACCGCAAAATTGCGCAGGAAATCTTTCCCGGGAAGGAAACGCGGAGAACCGTCGTCATTGGTTCCCTCTTGATATTGATAGTCGAAACAGGCGTAGAGATCGGCTTTGTGATATTCGGTATTGCCCTTCAGATACTCATTCAGATAATTGTCGACTTTTGTCTGGATGATTTCCGCTGCCTGTTCGTTGGTTTTATAGACGCCGTCGACTAAGACATTCTCTCCGTATCCTTTATCTCCCGAAGAAAGATAGAAGAGATCGCTTTCATAACGGGTTTGGGTCTCCCCTTCGTCATCGGTATAATCTTCCCGATAGAAGAGCTCAAACGTATCATAGATAACCGTCTCTTCGGCCGGTTTGGTACCGGGATAATATTCGGATTCATGCTGAATCGTCGAGAACTTTTCCCCTTCGATCAAGGCTCCGTCATGGACAAATTCCAGATATCCGGGTGTTTTTAACTTGCGATAACATTCGAGATTCAACGTTGCCATGACACCGGGATTATCCTTGCAGACCATGGTGAAAAGAATCGACCAACCGAAATTGTCATGGCAGGCGAAGGTGATATCGTGAGCATCTTTATCAAAGGCATAGGTGATATAGGTAGAGGGATCTTTTCCGTCTTTCCAAGTCGGGCTTTCGTAGTTCTCGTCATAGCCACTATCCCAGCTTAAGGAACAGTCGAAATCAAGTCCGCTCAGTTTCGGCGGATCGATCTCATAGTGGACGGTTGAGGTTCTTGCCTCCTTGTTCTCCTGGATGCTTAAGAACTTGATGCCTCTTGCTTTTATCTTCCCGATATCGGCTGTCTGCTCCCCTCCGACTTCGGTCGGACTTGGATTGACGTCAGCGGTCTTTTCTCCTTTCTTCTCTCCGGAAAGAAGGAGAAGAGAGACTCCTCCTCCCACCAAAAGCAGAGAAAGAAGGCTAAGTCCTAAGACTTTGGCTCCGACTTTCTTTTTCTTCACTGTCTCGTTCATCGTGTTTTCCTCCTTTCGTGAACGTCAGCCTGTTCACTATAGATATTTCCTTCGGAGAGGAATTTTTCCAAAAGAAAAAGCTTCTTCCCCAAACTTGGGAAAGAAGCGGGAAAAACAGAGGGTTAGCAACTAAGCGACAAGCTTACGGATCTTCTCGGCAAGTAAAGGAGCGGTATAACCGAGTTTCTCGGCGACTTTCTCACCGGGAGCGGAAAGACCGAAGCGGTCGATACCGAAGACATTTCCGGCATATTTATAGAGCATATCGGATTTTCCAAGTTCCAAGAAGACTCTCTTCTCATACGGAACGCCATAGACTTCTTCCTGATATTCTTTGCTCTGTTGATCAAAGAGATTCGTCGAAGGAAGCGAAACCACACGGGTATCGATACCGTCGGCTAAAAGCATTGACTGAATCTCCAGAGCAAGCGAGACTTCACTGCCTGTCGCAATCAAGGTAAGAGCGGGAGTCTTCTGCTCTTTGGAAAGAATATAACCGCCTTTGAGAGTTCCTTCGAAAGAGGAACCCTTGAGATTCGGAAGCTTCTGACGGGAGAGGATCAAAGCGGTCGGATGAACGGTCGAAGAGAAAGCCGAACGATAAGCGGCTGCTGTTTCAATCGCATCGCAGGGGCGGAAGACGACGAAATTCGGAATGGTGCGGATCATGGTGATCTGCTCGATCGGCTGATGCGTCATACCGTCTTCGCCTAAAAGGATCGTATCGTGGCTGAAAAGATAGACCGAGGGAAGATGTTCCATCGCCGACATTCGTAAGGCCGCCTTCATATAGTCGGAGAAGACAAGGAAGCAACCGCAATAGGTTCTTAAGCCTTTGTGTAGGAGAATACCGTTCTCGATCGAAGCCATCGCGAATTCACGGATACCGAAATTGATATTCGATCCTTCCGGATGCTCCGGAGAATAGTCGCGGAACTTCTTGACGGCAGTCTTGACCGAGCCTGCGACATCGGCAGCACCGCCGAAGAGAGTCGGAACTTCCTCGGCAACGACATTGAGAAGAGCGCCCGATTCGTTGCGGGTCGCATCCTTGAAACCTTCTTCGTACTTCGGCGCGCTCTTGAAGAGGAACGGCGTGATATCGTTATCCTTGGTAGCTAAGAAGGTGGCATAGGTATCCGGATGGTTCTTCTTATAGGAAGCAACCTTTTCTTCATAGGCGAGCCTGGCTCTATGACCGCGCTCGGCAAACGTGAGTTTGAAAGCCATATAGGCTTCGGCCGGAACATCAAACGGAGCGAAGGGATAGCCGAGGTTTTCCTTCGTCTTGACGACATCTTCCGGAGAGAAGGCTTTGCCATGGGAGACATGTGAGCCGGCAAACGGAGAGCCGTAACCGATCACGGTATGGCAAAGAATGATGGTCGGCTTTTCTTTGGCGGTCTTGGCCAGCGTGATCGCATGGTCGATCGCATCGAGATCGTTACCGTCTTCGACTTCCAGAGTGTTCCAGCCTTCCGCTTCAAAGCGGCGGAGAACATCTTCGTTCGAAGAGTTGCTCAAAGGACCGTCAAGTGTGCAGTCGTTGCGGTCATAAAGGAGGATGAGACGGTTGAGTTTCATCGTACCGGCAAAGGAGATGGCTTCCTGAGAGACACCTTCCTCTAAGCAGCCATCGCCGGTGAGGCAATAGGTATAGTGGTCAATCAGGTTCTCTCCTTCCGGATAGAGAGCTCTCAGATGGGATTCGGCTAAGGCAAAACCGACCGCCTGGGCAATACCCTGCCCCAAAGGACCCGAGGTGCAGTCGACACCCGGAGTGAGTCCGACTTCCGGATGACCGGGGCAAAGAGAATCCAAGGCACGGAACTGTTTGAGCTGGTCCATCGGAAGCGGATAGCCGGCAAGATGGAGAAGCGCATAAAGAAGAGCACTTCCATGCCCAGCGGAAAGGATGAAACGATCGCGGTTGATCCAGGTAGGATCGCTAGGATCGGCAATCAAATGTCTTGTATAAAGCGTATAAATCAAAGGAGCGGCACTCAAAGCCATACCCGGATGACCGGAATTGGCTTTCGTGATTTCATCCAGCGCTAACCCTCTTAAACTCGCTAAGGCGATTTTATCGTATTTCATTGTTTTTCCTCCCTTGGAAATCGTTCCTATTTATTCTAACAGAAGAGAGGCCGCACAAAGCCGGAAAACGACACGGGAAGAAAAGAAAACATAAGAAAAGCGGAGGCCAGAAGCCTCCGCATCTAAGAATTAGAACATTTTCCCTTATGTATAAGGTGGAAACCGCAGCGGGTCTTTGGGATTCCTGCTACGAGGCAGGCTTTCAACGCCGGGCCGGCGATATAGGTCTCCTAATCGAATGTGTCGGAAACGCGCGATATC
The DNA here is from genome assembly GCA_900316035.1 of uncultured Eubacteriales bacterium. Taxonomy (GTDB): domain Bacteria; phylum Bacillota_I; class Bacilli_A; order RFN20; family CAG-288; genus Enterosoma. The sequence continues at coordinate 6,525 of ONBI01000009.1, read as the reverse complement.
TTAGACACCCATAGTATAGTCGCTTTTCCCTCTCTCTTGTCAAGAGAGGACGCTTCTATTTCGTGGGGTAGTTCTTAAGGAAATCCCGCCCCTTGATCGTCTCAACGGTTGCAAGATTCGGAAAATTCTGCTGGCGCAAGGCTTCCGAAAGAACAATTGCGACGGAATTTGCGAGATTGAGGCTTCTCGCGTTGATTGCCATCGGGATACGCATCGTCTTGTCGTAATGCGCTTTCAGTACGTCTTTCGGGATTCCGGTCGATTCTCTTCCGAACATGAAGAAGTAATCCTTCTCGCTGTGGGAAAGATCAAAATCCGAATAGACGTGCTCGCTGTAGCGGGTGACATAATAGCCTTCCGCTTTTGGATGTGCGGCTAAGAATTCTTCGATGGAATCGAATTTCTCAATCGGAAAACCGACCGCATAATCCATCTCGGCGCGGGCTAACGATTTATCGGATAGTTCAAAAGTCAGGGGACCGATGATCGATAGCGAGGCATCCATGGCCATACAGGTGCGGATGATATTTCCGACGTTAGCAGGCTTTTCCGGCTGAAAAAGAACAATGCGGTTCATTTAGCGATAGATCGGAGCAGTCTGCATTATGAGGTAAGCCTGTAAATCGCTATCTCCCTTGCAATGGGGAAGAAGCTTTTCGCGGACCATCTCATGATAGTTGTTGAGCCAACGTAACTCATCGTCATCGAGGAGACGAATATCGATACCTCTCCGGTCATAAGGAGTGTAGGTGATCGTCTCAAACTGGTAGAAGATGCCGTCATCCGTTTCAAAGGCAGGGACGATGAGAAGATCGTTCTCTAAGCGGATACCGTACTTATGGGCTTTATAGACACCGGGTTCGATGGTGATGACTTGACCCGGAGCCAGTATGCCGTCATCATAGACACCTTCTCTATGGTAATAACGGAAACCGATCGGGCCTTCGTGGACACAGGACATATAGCCGACGCCGTGTCCGGTACCGCACTTATAGTCGAGTCCTTCTTTCCACATGACTTCTCTTGCACGGATATCGATCTCATGGCCGGAGCATCCTTTTTCAAAGACGCTCGTCGAAAGAGCAATCTGGGATTTCAGTGTCAAAGTGTAATCGTGCCTAACCTGTTCGGAGACGTGTTTAGAGACGATGAAGGTGCGGGTCGTATCGGTGGTTCCGCCGTAATACTGTCCGCCGGAATCGACTAAGAGAAGCTGGTTAGCTCTAGTTAACGGAGCATGCTTTTCCTTGGTCGGCGCATAATGCATCATCGCGGCATTGGCATCGCAGGCAGCGATCGTCTCAAAGGAAAGATCGAAGCAAAGAGGAAGATGTCTTCTTGCGTCGTCGATATATTCGGCGCAGCGGTATTCATCTAACGATCCGGAATCGATGTTGTCATCGATATATTTCATCAGCTTTAAGACGGCAATACCGTCGATCGCCTGAATCTTCTTGGTATTCTCAATCTCGACTTTGCCTTTGACGGCTTTTTCCCGGATGACCGGAGAAGGGAAGGAGATGCGGTGCTCTAATAAGGAGCAGATACGGGCGTTGGTGGTCGTCGGATCGACGAAGGTCGGAACATCCTTTACGGAAGCTAAGAACGTATAGAATTCCTCATAAGGATGAACGACAATATCGGTTTCAAAGGGATTAGGCAACTTGTTCTCATCGATAAAGAGATGGACTTTCCTGTCTTCGCTGAGATAGAGGTAAGAATAGAAGACTGGCGTGAAGGCGATATCGCTTCCGCGATAGCCGAGGAGATAGGCGATATCATCCAAGGTCGCAACAATGGCAGCTTTGGCTCCTCTTTCTTCAAAGGCATGGCGGAAAGAAGCGATACGTTCTTCTCTTGTCGTCGAAAGAAGAGAGGGATCGACTTTCCAGATCTTGCCCTGAGGAAGCAAAGGAAGATTCTCGACTAAGGAACGGTAAGAGACCTGAACGAGTTTATGTTCTCCATCGGTATAGAAAGCTCTTAAGTCTTTTAAGGAGAACATCGAAGCATCGAGGCCTAACGGATAGAGATTCTTCTCTTTCACAAACTCCGGAAGCGTCTTGACACCGGCTTTTCCGGCATAGATGAGCTGAACCTTGGTACCTTTCAGCTCGTCTTCGGCTTCGGTCCAGAAACGGCCATCGGTGAAAAGGAAAGCTTCGTCCTGACTGACGAGCAGAGTGCCATCGCTTCCTTCAAAGGAGCAGAAATAATGGCGCTCGGTCGTGAAGTGGGCGTTAGCCTCTTCGCTCATATGCGGATCGGTTGCCGGAATCACATAGGCTTTGATGTTGTCTCTTTTCAGAGCCGACTGAAGCTTAGCGAGTCTTTCATCGAAAATATTCATGGTTTCTTCTCCTTTCTAAGGAAAACGGATTAATAAGCTCTGGCAAAATAGACGACCTTATCGGCACCTTCTTCGCCGGTGACGGTATCCTTGCTCTGGAAGGGACGCTGATCGAAAGGCATGACACGCGGAGTGGCGTTGAGTTCCTGCTTGAACTTTGCTTCGATGGCCGCTTCGTTTGTGGACTTGACCATCATCTTGGCAAAGCCCATGCCGGAAGTGATGACTTTCTTTGCTTCTTCGTAATCGTGGCATTCGACGATGTGGGAATTCAAGAAGGTAAGAGCCTTCTGATACATCGCTTCCTGAATCTCTTCTAATAAGGCAGGGACCTTACCGGCGACCTGATCTAACGGAAGAGTGATCTTCTCGCCGTTATAACGTTTCGAAAGAGTGACCTGCTTCTGTTCGAGATCCTTCGGGCCGAGTTCCAGACGGAGCGGAACACCCTTCATCTCATACTGGCTGAACTTCCAGCCCGGCGTCTTGTTGCTGAGATCGAGAAGAACACGGACACCGGCTTTCTTAAGCTCTTCTTCGAGCTCTTTGCTGGCTTTGACGACTTCCGGAGAATGGTCGGCGCGGATTGGGATGATGACGGCCTGGGTCGGTGCGATACGAGGAGGCAATACCAATCCTTCGTCATCGCCGTGTACCATGATCAAGGCGCCTAAAAGACGCGTCGAGATACCCCAGGAGCAATACTGCGGATAAGTGATCTTGTTTTCCTTGTTGAGGAACTTGACATCATAGGCCTTCATGAAGCCTTCGCCTAAGAAGTGGGAAGTACCGGACTGAAGCGCCTGTCCATCCGGCATAAGGCCTTCGATGGTGTAGGTGTGTTCGGCACCGGCGAAGCGTTCCGAAGAAGGCTTTTCCCCCATGACGAACGGAATCGCTAAGAGATTTCTTCCGACGTTGTTATATTCGCGGAGAATGGTAAGAGCGAATTCGTTGGCTTCGTTCTCGGTTTCAAAGAGGCAGTGCCCTTCCTGCCAGAGGAACTCGGCTCCACGTAAGAACGGACGGGTCGTCTTCTCCCAACGGACGACCGAGCACCACTGATTGACCTTGATCGGAAGATCGTTATAGGAGTGGACGATCTCCTTGAAATAATCCGAGAAAAGAATCTCCGAAGTCGGACGGACGACAAGAGGTTCGTTGAGCTGTTTTCCACCCCCTTGGGTGACCACGGCGACTTCCGGAGCAAAACCGTTGATCATATCCTTCTCTTTCTGGAAAAGAGACATCGGGATCAGGGTAGGAAGATAGACGTTGCGGACTCCTAAAGCCTTGATACGTTCATCGAAATAATGCTGAATCCCTTCCCATAAGGCATAACCATCCGGACGGTAGACGATGAAGCCTTTGGCTTTCGCATAGGACATCAGCTCTGCTTTCGTGCAGACATCCGTGTACCACGCGGTGAGGTTTTCGCTTTTCGAAGCGATAAATTTGACTTTCTTGTCGGCCATGATGATTTCTCCTTGCTTTTTATTGTTATTTACTTTACTTCCCTACATCGAAACCCCAACATTTTCGTCAACCGGATTCCTCTCGTCAAGATATTCGCTGTTCTTGAGCTCGATAGCGCTCTTGGAAAGAAGGTTACGCATATCGTCAAGAAGATCCTGGGCACTCTCCGGATCCAGAGTTTCCAGTTGACTCGAGGGCATTGCCAGAGCCTCGCACTCGAAGATCGAACCGCCGTAGAAGACACCGAGCTCGACATCGTCGTAGTTCTTCAACCCGAAGTAGACAAGTGGAGTCTTATATTTGCTATAGGTAGCGAAGATGTTGCGGAGATTGTTGCGGTTCTGCTCGATCTCGTCGTTCTTCTTCTTGTGGGTGATGAAGGAAGGCGGAACAAAGAAGAAGGAAGCCATCTTGAGTATTCTTGTACGAAGAAGAGAAGAAGCATTATCGATGATGATACCGATATCGATGTTCTTGCTCTTGAGATCCTTGAAGATGTTGGTGACGGTATTGGGATCATCGCCTGAATTGAGAATATCGGATTCCTGGAAAGCGAAGATGTAGTGGGTGATTGTGTCATTGCTTCGCAAAGCGGTAGCGAAGTTCTTCAGGTAGGAATAGGGAACACGGAGAGCAATCGTCGCTTCCTTATCCTTGGCTTTCGCCTGAATCTTCTCGGCTAAGGAAGAAAGAAGCAAGGATAAGCCGTTCTGTTTGCTCCGACTATCTCTGCCCTTGAGGTTCATATCTTCTGCGATCTTACAGACCTGTGAGAAATCCGTGACGGAAGTTCCATACGGATTGATCGATAACAGGTAGAGAGAAGAGTCTCCGGTATGGATATCGATCGTCGGGGTGAAGTAGAGACGGAAAGTACCGTTTCGGACAAGCATTCTAACCTCATCCTTCTCGGCTTTGGTCTGTTTGTATTTGGTGAAGAAGCTTTCGTCGTAGAAAAGAACTCTTTCGCTGGAAAGACCTTGGCTGATCGCTTCGGCCATCTTCTTGGACTGGTCTTTGGCTAGCTTGTAGTTCTTCTCACTGAGGTTTCCGTCGGTCACACCGATTGCGATGAAGTAACGGTCATCGTTCGAAGTGAGGTTCAGCTGCTGCTGGATCTTCTGCCCTAAGGACATCGCCATGTTGATGGCTAAGGCCTTGGATAAGGCGGAGACCGAGATGATCAGTTCATCGGTTTCGGAGAGAACCAGCATCTTGCAATAGCGGTTGAGGAAAGAATAAAGAGCCGGCTTGATCTGCTCGTTGACTTCGGCAAGTTTCTGATAGTCTTCTTTGGAGATCAGGGTTTCTCTGGAATAAAGGGAGACATAGAAGGTAGCGCCGATACGGTCATATCTCTTATCGGTGAGGAAGTGTTCGGCTGCTCCTTCGTCCTTGAGAAGATAGCGTTTCGGGATACGGATTGTCGTTCTGACTTTCTTTCTCTTCTTCGCTTTCAGCAGGTCGATCTCCTCAAACGGAGAGAGGAAAGGAAGCATACGGCTAGAGAAATGGATGATGTTCTTCTTCGAATTGACGGAAGTCAGTTCCAACATGGTCGTCATCAGTCTTTTGTTGGAACTGAGACGGACATTGGCCTGTAAGAACTGCTCCTGACTTTCTCCGTTGATGATTCTCGATAACCAGAGTTTTACTTCGTTATGGCTGACACCGGAGAACTGGTTGAGGAAGGTATCTATGGATTCGCTTTTGATATGGGAGAAATCCTTTTTATCGAAGGAGTAGACGGTCTGGGTAGCATAGTTATACGTGTAGTAGCGGATATTGAAATCGACTTTTTCGCCTAGTCTTGAAAAAGTGCTGACCCTATCCGGAAGAAAAGCAAGCAGGAAAGAAGTGAGGACCAGAAGAGCAAAAACAACCGCAAGGACAATCAGAAAGACTTTCTCATCTAAAGCGAGAGCAATAAGAGGGAACAAAGAAATGTTTTTATATACCAGTAACATATGTCTCTTTTAATGGCAAAGGTATTATAGACATTTCAAATTCTGTTGGCAATTGAACGGCAAGTTGATATAGTAGTGTTGCTCCCTTTGAAAGGACTATGCAGAAGAAAAAGAGGTAACGAAAAATGGATGAAATCTATGCAAAGCTCAAGGAATTGCTGAACAAGAAGATCAAGAGAAAGAGCTTCGATATCGACTCTCTTACTCCGGAGACCACTCTTGAATCCTTAGGTCTCGATTCTTTGGATGCCGCGGAGCTTATCATCACCATCGAAGATGAGTTCTCTCTTCCCGAAGTCAGCCAGGATGAGATGATGGAGATCAAGACCGTCAAGGATCTTCACGACCTCATCGTCAGCAAGAAGAAGTAAAAAAAGTTTTGTTTCGGTGCACAAATATATTGCAAATTCGAAAACGATTTGATATATTTGTGTTCGCTGCCTACTTAGCTCAGTCGGTAGAGCAACCGGCCGTTAACCGGTAGGTCGTAGGTTCAAGTCCTACAGTAGGCGCCATTCTTCTTTGGCCTGGTGGAGAAGTGGTTAACTCATATCCCTTTCAAGGATACATTCACGGGTCCGAACCCCGTCCAGGTCACCACCGAATCAAATAAAAGCGATGCCGAAAGGTGTCGTTTTTTTGACTTTCTAAATGAAGTCAATACTTTTCTGAATCATTTTCATTATATCGAATTGACAGACGAAAACTCTCTTCCTATGGAAGATGATGTGT
>ONBI01000018.1 GCA_900316035.1 uncultured Eubacteriales bacterium | reverse complement strand
GAGATTGACTATGGATTCATGAAAGGAAAGGAAGGATCGGTGGTTCCGTTCGGAAAGAACGTCTTCATCTATCACGGCCGTCCGATCTACTATCATGTATGCCAGAGATATGAATTCGAGAAGAAGGAAGTCAGGAAAAGAGGCAGGAGACCGAAAGGCTATGTTCCCACCTATGAAACGACAAGGAAGGACATGGTCGTCCTGTATCTTGACCTGGCACTGAAGGCGGACGAGGATGCCGACTATGCTTTGCGCATGTCGGGTTCCGGTGAGGAATTCACGGAGGAGAAGATTGCGGAGGATATGAAATATTCCGGAACGATTGCCCTTTCCGTGAACCGCGACATGAAGCCTGAAGAGCTCTTCGGAATCTATAAGGAGAGGGAACTGATCGAAGACGGGAACAAGGCGTACAAGCATGTCCTGGGCAACTTCGCATCCAACAAGCAGAGAACGGATTCCTACAACGGATGGCTGTTCCTTAACCACATCAGCCTTATGCTCTATTACAGAGTTCTCGGAAAGATAAAGGAAAAGGGACTGACGACGAAGTATTCGGTAGAGGATGTCATCGATGTCGCCAAACGTATCACGATGCAGCAGATAGACGGACAGTGGAACGAGAACGTCCCAGCCCTGACTGATATGAATAGACGGACAGTGGAACGAGAACGTCCCAGCCCTGACTGATATGAGACCCTATACCGAAATCTTCGGATAGGCATACATATCATGAAAAGTTACGGCTGGAAAGAGCCGAAGAGAAAGCACTTCTGGCTTTTCCTGGCCATTTCCATCGTCGGGTATTTCGGCTTAGCTGCCCTTTTCGGCTACTTCCGTCTTCAGGCAAATAATGTTTACTACTACGTCTCAATCTCTCTTCTGATGGATGTTCTGCTATATGGCTGTATCCTTCTCTGTTTCGATACGAAGCCGGTCTATCTGCTTCTCGATTGGATCGGAGCTCTCTGCGTGAGAGGAATCACGACCGATTTCTATACTTTCCTCTCTCTGATTTTTGGGGTTGAGAACCGTTCCTCCTATTTCCTCTTCCCCCAGCTAAACGATTTTGTCAATTGTCTCCTCTATGATCTCTTCCGACTGATCGTCATCCTTCCTCTTTCTCTTTTCTTCCGCCGGTTTAGGATCTACGCAAGCGATAAACGAATTCTCCGGAACACGATTCTGCTCTCGATTCTCACCGACATCGGTCTCAATATCACCAAATCCCTCCGTGTCTGGTACAGCGGAGAATCCATGGCCCTAAATTCGATCGCTACTTTCCTCTCGGCCGTGATCGCTCTTGTCCTTCTTCTTCTGAGAACCGACTTTCTCATCGGAAGCGAAGCTAGAAGAGAAGCCGAGATTCTCCATCAGACCATCGAAGCCGAACACAAGGAGTACGAATCCTCTAAAGAGTCGATTCATGTCATCAATGCCAAGGTCCACGATATCAAGCATATTCTGGAGCGATACAGCGATAAGATGGCTTTAGAAGATCTCGAACATCTCCGCTCCTCGATCGCGGCCTATGATCATACTTTCCATACCGGAAACGAAGTGCTCGATACCATCCTCTACTCCAAGTATCTTATCTGTCAGAAGAAAGGCATCCGTTTCAGTGCATATGCGGACGGAAAAGCACTGCGTTTTCTCGATGTCTCCGTCTGTTACTATCTGTTCGTCAACATTCTCGATAACGCCATCGAAGCCGTATCGAAAGTGAAGGAAGAGGAAAAGAAAGTCATCTCCCTCACCGTGAAACAGGAGAAGGAAGTAGTCTATATCGAGTGCAGCAACTACTTCGAAGGCAATCTCGCTTTTGCCCCGGATGGAAGTCTGAAAACCAGCAAAGCCGAAGAAAAAGGACACGGATATGGACTCAAGTCCATCCGTATCCTGTTAGAACAATACGGTGGCGAAGAACAGGTGGAGACGGTTCAGGGAATCTTCTATCTGACTTTGACGATTCCTCTTCCGAACAGCAAAAGAACCGTCAGAGAAGTTTCTGGGAACGCACTTTCCGAAAAGCCTCCACGACTTCCCGATGCCTAGGACGGGAGATCTGAAGCCGGGTGCCGTTTTTCAGCACCGCCTCTTTCGGATCGATAGAAGCGACATGGACCAGGTTGACTAAATAGCAGGAATTGATCCGGCAGAACCCTTTTCCCTCGAGTTTCTTCTCGGCTTCTTTCATAGTCTCCCGCTGGGGGTATTCCCCCTGTTGAGTGTGATAGATCAGCATATGCCCGGAGGTTTCGCAGTAGAGGATATCCGATAGCTCGACTTTGTACGAACCCGATTTATTGAGGATCAATAAGGTATCCTCCTCTAAATCCGGAAGCGCTAAGACGACTTTCAGCACCTTCATCTTGAACTCAGGATAGGAGAGAGGTTTCAGGATGTAGTTCGAGGCTCCGACGTCGTAGCTTTCGATCGCATACTGAGCCAAAGAAGTGACAAAGATCAGAGCCGTTCGGTTATCGGTTTTCCGGATTTCGTGTGCCAATTGCATGCCTGTCATCTCCGGCATCGCAATATCGAAGAAAAGAAGCTGATATTGGGTTTTATAGGTCTCGATAAATTCGATAGGCGAAGAAAAAGCAGAGACTTGGAAAAGAAGGTTTTCTTCTTCGCCAAGCTTCTTTAAGAAGGAGCAGAGCTTTTCTCTCGCTTCATCGTCGTCTTCGACAACCGCTGCTGTAATCTCTTTCATCTCGTGTTCATTATAGCATCCTTGCCTTATAAAATAAGGCGGAAAGAGAAAGCGGAAATCCATGGGGAGCAAAGGAAGATAGGGCAAGCGAAGATCCTAAGAAGAAAACAATCAAAAAGTGAAAAAGAAATCGCCGGAAGGATCGGCAGAACATTTCTCGGGGAAGCTATGGATCAACCCGCCGTTACCTTCTTTCGGCTCCGGTTTCATAGCCTTTCTCCGTTATCCTTTTCTGAAAAAAGATAAGACCTATTTGTCCGTATCCGAATTCTTTCGTCACATCGCTCTCCGCCAGGAAAGAGAAAGCACAAGCCGGATCTGCTTTTTGCTTCGTGCAATAAAATCAATCCTAAGAATAGCTGTGTTCCTCATCCCGTCCTTAGGAAATCAGTTTCCAATAAGGAATATTTTCACCAGGACATCTCTCCGTGGCTTTATTGCTTTGGCAGAACCGTTAGGAATATCCGGCGACTTCTTTGCACCGAAAAAAGCGCTGACGATTTTCGAAGCATCCAAACCTCTCTTCCTATCTGGGTTTCCTCTTTTCTTCGATATCTCCGAAATAGTGTGCCTCAGAAGAAAAACAAGTTTCTTGTTTTCTCTTCCGAAAACAGAGAAAATCCACTAAGGAGAACAGAGGTACAGAACCCTAAAAAAGACCTTATGAAAGGTCAGAGAAAAGCAAGGTTACGGAGCAAAAATATCAAGTCGCGGAGTTTGGCTTTCGAATTGTAAGCGCTTCATTCTATAGTGGATGCGCTGAGGGGTAAACGGCAAAAGAACTCTCAATACTTGGGAATACATCCCTTATTCGCTGGGAAAAAAGGGCGATTCTTAAGTATTCCGTTTTTTCTTTGGCCCAGCCCAAAGAGTGTTATTCCGTTGCTCCCTCAGAAGTCTTTCATCGCAAAGGAGGTCATGATTCCACATGAACAAGAAAAAGATGAAAACTCTGTCGTTCGTTACGATTCCGGCAATCGCCTTCCTCGGTTTATCTTCTTTCACCAATGCCAAGGCTACCTTAGCTGAGTCGGCCCATACGTTCTATACGGATTATTCCTCTTTAGATGAAGCCGAAGAGGATGCTGCGAAATTAAACGAAGAGTTAGAGGCAGAATCGGTCGTTCTTCTCAAAAACGAAGCAAAAGGCCTTCCTTATCTAGAAGATGTCAACCGCATTTCGGTCTTCGGTGTCAACTCCAGAGGTATCTTCAACGGCGGAGGAGGATCGGGATCGAGCGCCAGCGATCCGAATGCTACGTTAGAGAAAGCACTGACTTCGGCCGGCTTCTCCGTCAATCCGAAGCTGGTTTCCCTTTATGCCCACGCTTCGATTTCTTCGACGGCGAAGCAGATTGTCGAACTCCCGGTCGAAGATCTTGAGCCGGCCTACGATTCCTACAACGCCTTCAACGATGCCGCTGTCATCGTCATCTCCCGCACCGGTTCGGAATTCTCCGATAATGCCGCATATAATGCTCCGGGACATAAAGATGTTACGGAACATTATCTGAGCTTACAGGATAACGAAAGAGCGTTGATCAAGCATGTGGAGGATCATTTCTCCCGTGTGACGGTTCTCATCAACTCGGCTTCCCCTCTCGAATTAGGCGATATTGAAGACGACGAGAAAATCCAGTCCGTCCTCTGGATCGGTTTCACCGGTTATAACGGTGTCAACGTATTAGGGGATGTCTTAAGAGGCAAAATCAATCCGAGCGGTCGTACCGTCGATATCTATCCTCGTGATTTCAAAAAGGATCCGACATGGAACAACTTCTCCGACAACTCTCAGGTCGCTCCTACCAAAGGAGAAGACGGAAAGTATACTTTCACTCCGAAGTCGATCATCACGAATCCCGATGGCTCGGCTCATATGGCTCCGGGATGGAAACAGACCTATCGTGAAGTCGAATACGAGGAAGGCATCTATGTCGGTTACCGTTACTATGAAACGGCGGATGCCGAAGCGAAAGCCGGAAACTATAACGGATTCGACTATGACAAGGCTGTCGTCTATCCGTTCGGTTACGGAAAATCCTATACCACTTTCTCTTGGGAATTGGTCGACACTCCGAAATCCGGCGCGTTAGACACCGAAAACGAAATCCAGCTCAAAGTCAAGGTCACCAACACCGGTTCCTATGCAGGTAAGGATGTCGTCGAAGCCTACTATAAAGCACCTTATACGAAAAACGGCATCGAGAAAGCCGAAGTCAACCTCGTTGATTTCGCTAAGACGAAGCTCCTGCTTCCTGGGGAATCCCAGACCGTCACTCTCACTTTCAAGGCGAGAGATATGGCTTCCTTCGATTATAACGATGCCAACAGCAACAGCTTCACCGGCTATGAATTAGAAAAAGGAGACTACGTCATCTCTTTAAGAAGTGATTCCCACACCGTCAAAGACGGTTGCGAAGTTACCTACAACCTTGCCGAATCGAAGCAGTTCGGAAAATCCGACGTCACGGATAAGGACATCAAGGCCTACTATTCGCAGGATGACCTCAACAACACTTCCAAGACCCCGACCGCCTCAGCAGATGCTGGTATGAAGAATATGTCGAGAGCGAACTTCGTCGGCACCTTCCCGAGTGTTCCGACCGAAGACGATCTCAAGTACAGCAAAGCTGCCTTAGATCTGCTCGATAGCCAGTACACCAGCTATGCTTATACGGATAAAGAAACTGATTCTTGGTATCAGGCAAGCGTTCCTTCTACCTGGAAGCAGCTGACCGATGCCGAAGCGAAAGCAAAACCGACGGCCGCCGACAGAGGTGTCGACCTCACTACCATGATCGGGAAATCCTACAGCGATGCAAGTTGGGATACCGTTCTCAACAATCTCTCCTATGAGGAGATGGTCACCTATCTCAATGGCAACTCCCGTAAGATGAACGGCATCGAGGGTATTGGAAAGCTCAAAGAGAACGACGATGACGGCCCGGCTCAGCTGAAGAACTCTCAGCTCAAGCTCTATGGCATGTCGTGGGTCTGCGAGGTCAACATCGCTTCTACCTGGAACAAAGAATTGGCAAACCGTCAAGGCCAGATGGTCGGAAACGAGTCCTTGCTTCTCAACCTCACCGGCTGGTATGGTCCTGCCTGCGATACACATCGTTCGCCCTTATCCGGCCGCAACTTCGAGTACTACTCTCAGGACGGCGTCCAGGGTGGCAAGATCGCTGCCGAAGTCGTCCGCGGCGCCCGCTCCAAGGGTATGCACGTCTACCTCAAGCACTTTGCTCTCAACGATCAGGAAATGAACCGCGGAACCACAGGCGGTGTTCTCACCTATGTCAATGAGCAGGCGATGCGTGAAGTCTATCTCAAGCAGTTCCAGATTGCCGTCGAAGAGGGAGATTGCAACGGAACGATGGCTTCCTTCAACCGTATCGGTATCCAGCGTTCCATCAACTATGACCTCTATGTCAATATCCTCGAAGGCGAATGGGGCTTCGAAGGTGTCTCCGACAGCGATATCGGAACCAACAAGTGGCCGGGCAATACCTATGTCCGTTGCCATGTCTATCCGATGGGTTCGGTCAATCAGGCCGGCTACAAGATCGAAGGTACTTACGACAAAGACAAGAATATGGTCTATGTCGCAAAAGACGAAGCCGAAGCGACCGCAGGAACGGCCACTTTAGCTTCCCCGACGCAGTGGACCGCTCTCCGTGAAACCGTTCATAAGTCGCTTTACACCTACGTCAACAGCAATGCGATTAAGAACGGCATCAAGACCGATTCCATCCAAGACGGAACCGGGTCCGGTAAGGTCGCAACGACTCTGAGCAACGTCTCCGCTGCGGTCAGTACGAAAGAGAAGGAAGTCTCTTACAAGATTATCTCCGGAAGCCTTCCGGAAGGTGTCCGGTTCGATGAGAAGACCGGTGCCTTCTCCGGCAGTCCGATGGTATCGGGTAAATTCGATTATGTCATCCGCATCACTTTCGATGGCTGGATTACCAAAGACTTTAAGTACACTCTCACCGTCGCTCCTGGCGTCACTCTCGATAAGACGGAGGCCGTGGTCGGCACTGCCTATACGGGCGCTCTGACTTCGGATGTCATCACTTCGGAACGCAACTACAGCAACCTCGCTTATTCGGTCGCCGAAGGAGAGCTTCCGGAAGGCCTCACGTTAGCAAGTGACGGAGCGATTACGGGCACTCCTACTAAAGCCGGCGTCTATACTTTCAAAGCCAATCTCCATGCCGAGGTTGTCTCCAGACGCAGTACCGCCGTCTACAACTTCAAGGAAACCTTCACCATCACCGTCAAGAATGCCGATGGTACCTTACCTACGGATACACCGGAGGAAGATCCGACCGCGAAGAAGATTGCGGAGCTGGAAAAAGAGCTCGCGGACATGAAGGCTACCGATACCGCCAACAAAGATAAGATTGCGGAGCTGGAAAAAGAAATTGCTGCTCTCAAGGACAATGCCAATAAAGATACCGACAACAAGTCCGATACGGAGAGCGGTGGCTGCGGCGGAAGCGTGATTGCTGCGGCTAGCACCGTCGGTGCTTTGGCTCTTCTCGGTGGCGCTCTGCTTCTGAAGAAGAGAAAGGACGAAGACGATAAGTAAGACGAAGATTTCGGGTCGATGAGTGCGGATAAGGACTCTTAGCCGTTTTGGCTAAGAGTCCTTCCGCCTTTATAGGAAAACTACAGATATAAGGAGAACAACGGATGAAAAAATTAGGAAAATTTGCTTTGCTTTCGCTCATGCTTCCTATCGTCGCTTCTTGCCAGAAAACCGGATCGGAAACGAGCTCTTCGAGCAGTAAACCGGTTCAGCCGTCCGAGTCGGTCCCTTCGACACCAAAGGATTCCTCGGAAGAGAAGGAAAGCTCAAATACAGACGCGGATGATACCTTCGTCATCGAAGCGGAATATACCGACCTTTACGAAGCCGACGGAACCCCGAAGGCAGGACACGGATATTCCGGGGGAGCCGATGGCGCCGATATGGTTCAGAAAGACGAAGACGGCTCTGCCAAGGCTTCCAATGGTTATTGGGTCGGTTATCTCTACAACAAGGGTCTTTCCCTCAATTTCGTTTTCAATTCCACAAAGGCAGTCACCGGAGTCACGCTTACTCTCCGCCTCTCCTGCGAAATCAAGGATATGGAGCTTACACCCGATCTCTGGGCAGTCCGGGTCAATGATTCCGACAGTAGCAGCCGTGGTATTGAATATGGCTCTTTCTCCTTGGCGGGCGCCTCTACCTCGGATTCGGATAATTATGTCCGTCCGTTCACCGATCGGACCAGCGCCGTCACTATCGATCTTGTCGAGGGAAAGAACGAGATCGATCTTGTCACGATCAACGATATCACGATGGGCGGAACCATGTATGCTACCGCTCCGATGGTCGATTGCATCAAGCTCTCTCATCTCTCCGGTTCCTCTCTTTCCTATACGAAACACGAAGAGAACTTAGCGGCATTCGAAGAGTGAGAACAGCTTTATGAACCGCAAGAAATTTTTCGGCTATGCCCTGACACGAGTCTGGTTCATCGTCTCGATGGTTCTTGTCGTGCTTTTTGCCGCAGTCAATATTGCGTTTGCCAATACGACGGTCTCTGAGCTTCTCATCACCCTGCTAGGATCCGGTAAGCAGATTGCCGATGGAGATGTCGGAAACCTCCAGTATTACAAGGCAGAAGCCAAAACCAAAGAGGAAGCCAAGAAGAACGGCAACGATTTCAACATCAAAGTCGCGGAAGAGGGCATCGTCATGCTCAAAAACCGCAACAACGCCTTCCCGATCGCTAAGGGCAGCAAGATTTCGGTCTTCGGCAAGAACTCGGTCAACATCGTCTATGGCGGCTCGGGTTCCGGTGCCGTCAATACCGAGGATGCCAAGACCCTTTACGATTCTCTTCAGGATGCCGGTTTTGAAACAAATCCTACCCTGAAAGCATTCTATGAAGGGAAGAATTCCGGAAGCGGGAGACCGAATAACCCCAGCGATCTCGATAGCGGGGCGTCGGTCACTCTGACAACCGGGGAAACACCCTACTCTGCCTATACTACCGCCGTCAAATCCTCCTATGCATCCTATAACGATCTGGCTCTTGTCGTCTTCTCCCGTATCGGCGGCGAAGGCTTCGATCTTCCCCGCGTCTCTCAGGAGACCGGAAGACATTATCTCGAGCTTGATGCCAACGAAGAGGAGATGCTTAAGGAAGTTGTCAACGCCGGTTTCCGGAAAGTTGCCATCGTCATCAACTCCGGCAATGCCATGGAACTCGGTTTTACAAAATCCGGGGAATTCGCCGACAAAATCGATGGCGTCTTCCTGATGCCGGGAACCGGGGAAACCGGTGTTATGGCATTAGGAAAGATCCTCACGGGCGAAGTCAATCCTTCCGGACACACCGCCGACACCTATGCCACGGATTTCACCCTTGCTCCGTCCTACCAGAATTTCGGCGATAACAGTCAGGAAAACGGCGATATGGTCTATGTGGGCGATAAGAAGCAGTTCTACTATTTCGTCGATTATGAAGAAGGAATCTATGTCGGTTATCGCTACTATGAGACAAGAGGTGCCAACGACGAAGACTGGTATAACCAGAATGTCGTCTATCCTTTCGGCTATGGCCTCAGCTACACCACCTTCTCCTATGAGTTCGAAGACAATAGCTATTCTTCCCTGACAAAAGACGCTTTCACCGTCAAGGTCAAGGTTACCAACACCGGTGAAAAAGCCGGCAAGGGAGTTGCTGAGCTCTATGCTCATGTTCCTTATACCAAAGGTGGTATCGAGAAGAGCGAAGTCCAGTTGATCGGTTTTGGAAAGACGAAAGAATTGGAACCGGGAAAGAGCGAAACCCTGGAGATTGAAGTCAATCCGTACTATCTTGCCTCCTATGACTACAAAGACAAGAACAACAACGGTTTCAAGGGCTATGAACTGGAGAAAGGCGATTATGTCTTCTCTCTCCGCAGCGATGCCCATACCGCTCTGGATTCCTTCACGCTCAATCTTGCCGAAGATATCCGCTTCGATAAGGACCCCGTCACCGGGCAGGAAGTCAAGAACGTCTTCACGGATAACGCGGATCCGATGATGGATTCCGATTACCATCTGCAATCTGTCCTCTCCCGCAACGATTGGTCAGGGACTTTCCCGAAGACCCCGGCGACCGAGGACCATCAGTTCAGCGAAGCCTTGATGGCTCTTCTTAAGGACCGCAAACCCAACAACCCCAACACCTATAGTGAGGTTCCGACGCAAGGAGATGCTTCCACTTCACTGAAACTATACGACCTCTTTGAGAAGGATAAGGATGGCAATATAAAGTTAGACGAAGAAGGCCACCCTTATATCTCTTGGGACAACGAAAATTGGGAAACCCTTCTCAACCAGATTTCTTTCGAAGATATGGTTCAGGTACTCAACCATGCGAACTTCAAGACCGATGCGATTGCTTCTGTCGATAAGCCGGCAACACTGGAGACCGATGGTCCGGTCGGATTCGTCAACTTCATGTCGAAAACCACTTTCTTCGGTTGCTGCGCTTACTCCTCCGAGGTGATGTTCGCTCAGACCTGGAGCACGGAGATCTTAGAGGAGTTCGGAAAGCACGTCGGAAACGAAGGAATCCTGGGTACCGGCACCACTCCTTATTCGGGATGGTATGCACCGGGCATGAACATCCATCGTTCTCCTTTCGGAGGAAGAAACTTCGAGTACTTCTCAGAAGACCCGTTCCTCACGGGAAAACTCGCAGCTGCCCAGATCCGCGGAGCCAGAAGCAAAGGCGTCTACTGCATGATGAAGCACTTTGCTCTCAACGAGCAGGAGACACATCGCCAGAGCAATGGTGATATCTCCTGGGCGAATGAGCAGTCGATCCGCGAAATCTATCTCCGTCCTTTCGAAATCGGAGTCAAGGAAGGAAAGGCGCTTGCTCTCATGACCTCCTTCAACCGTATCGGTGTCCGTTGGACCGGTGGGGATTACCGGTTGCTGACACAGATTCTGAAGAAGGAATGGGGATTCCACGGCGGTATCATCGATGATTTCAACACTCCTTCCTATATGCCGGTCAAACAGATGACGTATGCCGGTGGCAACCTCAACCTTTCCGCTTCTCGTTTCTGGACGAATGCGGATAAAACGAATGCCGGAGATGTCACTGTCTTGCGAAATGCGATGAAGGATGTCCTATATATGGTTGGCAATTCCGCAGCCATGAACGGTCACGGAAGCGGAATCAGTTATCGTTCCGGAATCGCTCCGTATCAGATTATCTGGATTGTCGTCGATATCCTGATTCCTCTTGTCATCCTCGCTTGGGGTATCCCGGCTATAATAATCGTCTCGAAACGGGAAGATCCGTCTCCGAAAGAGAAGAAAGCGAAGAAATAGTTGTTCTCCTTTCTTAGAAGGCTGCTGGTTTTGACCGGCAGCCTTCTCTCTGTTTTCGTCAATCCGGCGTTTTGCTGTTGGCATTCTCGCTGTCTAACTTATCTTTGGAAAATAAACATGTTACTGAAAATCTCAATCGTCGAAGATAATGAAGAACACCGTAAGAACTTAGAGCAGTTGCTCAACGAATACGGAAAAAACAAATCTATCGTCATGGAAATCAACACTTTCGTCTCCGGAGAAGATTACCAGGCGCACCGGAAGCAGGATGAAGATCTCGTTTTCCTCGATATCTCCATGGGAGGGCAGAACGGTATCGAAGTGGCCAAAAAGCTCCGGAAGCTGGATAACGATGTCCTCATCGTCTTTGTCACCGATCTTTCCCAATACGCTCTTCAAGGGTATCAGGTTTCGGCCCTGGATTATATTCTCAAGCCGATCGATTATTCAAAGCTTGCGCTTCTGATGGATCGAGTCGTCCGCCAGATCGAGAAGAAGGGAGAACAGACGAAGATCTCCATCAAAACCGATCAAGGCCTCTATATCCTGCTTTCGGATGATCTCATCTATGTCGAAGTCATCGACCATTGGCTGGTTTTCCATATGGCAAATGGTGACACCATGAAGTCCTTCGGCAGTCTTAAGAACGTCGAAGCCTTACTGGATCCGAGACAATTTGCCAAGTGCAATACCTGCTATCTTGTCAATATGAAATATATCAAGCTGATTCAGGGCTATAACCTCTACCTCGACAATATCGAGAAACCGATTCTGATCTCACATCCTCGGAAAAAGGAATTCCTTCAGAGATTCACCGCCTATCTAGGAGATAATGCATGAACTGGGGAATCTTCTTTACCAATATTCATTCTCTCAATCTTGTCGAGATGATTCCGATCTGTCTCTATCTCGGTTCTTCTCTGCCGCAGAGAAAGCTGTATTTTCTGCGTGTGATAATCTCCGTTCTCTTCGTTTACGGTTTTGGCTTGCTGATCTATTGGCTCAGCCTATCGGTCTCTTCCGATTGGCAAATCTGGTACAACATCCTGGTATTCACTATCGACATTCTCCTGAATGTATTCGTCATCTTTTTCTGCCAGGAAACGAAGTTCCGCGCCGCTCTCTTCCTTGGAATCATCGTCTATACCATCCGCCACATGATCTACCTGCTGAATCGGCCTTTCGTCCTCTTCGTTATCAACCCGAATCTGGAGAATCGGATGGCAAGGACTTTTTCTCAGATGGCAAGCGGAATAGCCATCATGCTTCTCTGTTTTCCCTGCTTCTATTGGATGAAGAAGAAAATCAAAAGCGAATCTCAGATTCTTCTTGCTCCGTGGTGGAATCTCCTTTTCAGCGTCCTCGTCTGTATCGTCGATGTCGTCTTTAACCTGTATGCGATGCCGACAAGGCGGGTCATGGGAAACCAAACCTATTTCATTCTGATATTAGCAAACTTCATCAGCTGCCTCCTGTTGCTCGCCTTGATGTTCGGCCAGGTGTTCTCCTCAGAGCTTCAGAGCGAAGTCAAAGTTCTCAATAACCTCCGCAAAGAGGAGGCAAAACAATATAAGATCACGCAGGAAGCCATCGATTCTATCAACATCAAGACCCATGACCTGCGGCACCAACTGCGGGACTGGGCAAAGGAAGGCGGTCCCATCAGCATCGAGAGCATCAAGAGCCTAGAAGAGGCTACCCGTATCTACGATACTCGCTTACGGACCTCCAACCATTCGCTGGATACCATCCTGCAGAGCAAGTCTCTGATGAGCAAGAACCACGGAATCGATTTCCGTTGCATGGCAGACGGGAACGCCCTCTCCTTCATGAGTAACGAAGATATCTACTCCCTGTTCGGTAACATCCTGGATAATGCTATCGTCGCTACGGAGAATCTCCTCCCTCCAAGTATCCGCTATATCACTCTCAAGATCCGTCAGGAAGCCGGAGGATGTTTCATCTACGAAGAGAATTCTTTTGCCGGTACCATCAAGATGAAGAATGGTATTCCGGTCACTTCTTCGAAGGATACGGATCTTCATGGCTACGGGATGCAGTCGATTGCTTATGTCGTCAAGAAATATGGCGGCCTGATGCATATCAAAACGGAAAATCAGACGTTTGCTCTGCATATCTATTTCCCTGCCGATGAGGTGAAGAAGGATAAGAAGAAAGAGACGGAACCGAGATAGCTTCAAAACGTAATCTATCGATAACACCTATGTGCTCTTTTCCGAAACGGAGAAAAGTAATCCCTGAGCGAAAAGAGGAGTGGACCATTGCGTCAGTTACCATTGGCTTATTCTGGCTTTGGTTCCTAGGGTTTTCGTTTTCCAAAATAAAGGCAAAACCATTCCGTGCCGATATCTGGGTAAAGGTCAACAACAGGAGTAGCAAAAAAGTATGTGACTTTCTAATGCAAACTCATTCGTTGAACACCTATGAAGGAAGTAAGGTTAAAGAAGCACTTATGGGGATGTATATCTTCGAATGTAGAGCTCAAAGAAAAGAAAAACGGTCGATTCGGCAAGCAATACCATAATCTACACCCCCACCCGAAGGCCCATAGAAGAAGTTCCATACAGCCAACGCTCCCCATATTTCTTGAACAATTGAAAAGGGCTATTCACTCCCCTGAAGGAAAGCGAATAGCCCAATTGCGATTGATTAAGGATTACAAAGCTTTAAGGGCGTCCTGTAAAGCTAAAACTGACATTCCGACAGCATCAACAACCGCCGACGGAACCCAATTAGAATCGATTCCCGACACTGCCGTAGGCATTCCTTTTTCATCCAATGTCACTTCCCAGGACTCTATCTCTTCAATAGAGCAAGTAGCGATGTTTGAGAAAATCTGGTTTCGTTTAATTCCCCAGATGATAGTGCCACGTCCAGGGGAAGCGATTGTGTACTTCGAATCTGGATTTTCAGCAATCGTATAGATGGTCCGATCGGAATTGACTAACGCGATGATATCTGCTCCTCGGTCGGTGGTAGTGCTGTTTCCACTATTGTCGGTGACAGTAATCTCACCGGCATGATAACAGCCTTCTACCTGTTTTCTCATCTCGGTATTGCCTTGACAACTCGTTAGGAAAAGAAAACCAAAAGAAACGAACAAAGATAAACGCTGTAACATCTTCATTGTTATTTTCCTCCTACACCATTCTCTTTCTTCTTAACGAAGAAGGCAGGGTAAACCAAGAAGACAATGGAACAGACAGCACCGGCGAAGAGGAGGATGTTTGCTGAGAGAACAAGCCATTTCCAACCATTTGAATAGCTGACAGTGATTTCCGTTGCGCAAGAGTTAGCAAATACATAGAGCTGATCGTGAGCGGCTTTCCGTAAGCAATTCAGCCCGTAATTAGAGCCAGTGATTTTTTCGGAAACCTGAGCCTTCATTGCAGTAAGCCACATATCAACACCTGCCACGACAGCCGCATCCGAAGAATAGGTAATGTAATCATCGCAGGCATCCGTTACGATTCTTCCTTGGAAGCCCCACTCGGTGCTTGGCAGCTCCGTCATTGCCGCATAGCTGGCACCCGTCCAAGTAGGACCGATTGCGCAATAGGCTGCCATGATGCCCATTGCCTTTCCTTCCTTAATGGAGATTTCGAAAGGACGGGCATAGATTTCACGGATTGCCTGCTCATTCGCCCAAGTATGGACAGTGTTCTGCCGATGAGTTTCCTGATCATTAAGCATGTAATGCTTGATGTAGCACATAACTCCTTTATCTTCCCAAAGAGCCTTAATCTGCGCAGCCGCCATCTTTCCGGAAAGCAGAGGATCTTCAGAATAGTATTCGAAGTTTCTTCCTCCGAAAGGTGAACGATGAGTGTTCATCGAAGGAGCATAAAGACCGGAAATACCATGCACCAGGCATTCATCGCCGAAGATATCACCGAATTCTTTGGCAAGTTCACGGTTCCAAGTACTTGCCAATATAACAGTAATGGTGTATTGGTTTCCCGTCTTATCGGTAGTCAAATCATGGAGACCTTCTGCACCATCCATATCGATTGCAGTAGCTTTCTGAATAGAGAAGATTGCCGGATTGTGCCAGCCATCGTTTCCGAAAAGTTCTTTGTAATCCGATAAGGTAAGCTGATCGAGAAGTTTATCCCAAAGCGGATCGGTATAGTCCAAGCCAATCATATCAGCGACAACTAAGCCGTTATCGGCACCCATCGTAGGTTTTGAGTAACCGGGGTAGACTTTATCAAGATGGTCAATATCGATATTGGAACCAGCATATTTGTTGCCCATGAGTGCAATCGTGGACTCGTTTGCGAGAGCACCATCGCATTGTGTTCTCGAGCTCGGGAAGGTACCTGTGAAATTGTCACGTGTGAGGAAAGGATACTTGACGCCAAAGCTTCCGTCTCCGTTAGAAACAACATCAAACTGATTGGTTGCAGCTACAAGATCCGATTTTCGTTTCCCACCTTTTTCGTCATAGACAATCTTGGTATCGATAGAAAAATCATGGGTGAGGCCATCTTTGATTGTATGGGAGTCACTACGCAAAGAGAGCTGATAATCACCGGCAGAAAGGACATATGCTTTTGCTGTTCTATAATCGTAGGAAGCCATAGCATCGTAGTCCATAGTCAAGGTTACCTTGTCGCTCTCTCCCGGTTTAAGCTCCTTGGTCTTTGCAAATGCCCCTAAAACAACTGCGCTCTTTTCTATACCCTCGTTCTTGTTATAGGGTGCACTATAATAGAGTTCGACAACATCTTTTCCAGAATATGTTTTTCCGGTATTAGTAACGGTGACGGTAACAGTGATTTCTCCACCCTTTCCACCGACTTTCCATTTTGCATCAGACCAAGTGAAAGTAGTGTAGCTTAGACCAAAACCGAAAGGATACTGAACGATATCTCCGTAGCGGATAGCATTTGCGGCAGCCGCCGTTTCGTAATAACGATAACCGACATAGATGCCTTCGTTATAGTAAACATAATGGTTTCGGTTGTGGTTAAGAGGATCGGTGAAATTGGCATAGGTATAGTCACCGAAATTGTAGTAGGTAGGATCCGAAGAGAACAGATACGGCCAGGTATCCACAGTATGACCGGAAGGAGAAATCTTTCCTGTCAGAACGTCTCCGACGGCATTAAAGCCAGTAGAACCGGGCATACCAATCCATAAAGCAGCATCAATTTTATCATCATGCGTGATATCCCATTCCATCTGTCCCGGGGTATTAAGAAGGATGATGACGTTAGCATAATTCTTTTCTAGGTAGTCCAGAAGCTCTAGTTCAACCTGCTGAAGCTGAAAATAGTGTTTTCCTTTGTCTCCACCGGTAACACCATCCATATCGAATTTGGCATCAGAGCCTTCGCCACCGGCTCGGCCGATGACATAGATTGCCGTGTCGGAAAAGTTTTTCGAATAATCTAAGATGTTCTGATTGTCGTAATCATAGGATTCATATAGCGATAGTCTTTCTTCGAAGATGGAGGCATCGGCTCCAGTCATGTTGGCTTTGCCTCCCGACTGATCCTGCCTTTCCTGAAGGTTGTCTGTATAGAACTGGATCAATCCCGGATTAACTTCAAAGCCAGCGTTTTCGAGTCCTTTCAGAAGAGTGACATTCTGTTCCTGCTTAAACCAAGAAGAAGCAGACCCGGATCCCTGATAGAGGTTTTGTACGGAACAATTGCCGAAAACGTTTATTTTCGTTTTCCTGAGAGGGAGAATCCCGTTGTTCTTCAGCATGACTAAGCCTTCCCCTTCTTCTTTTTCCGTGAAAGCTCTCGCCGCCGATAAGGTTTCTTTTTCCGTCAAGCTCGACTTTGACTTTGTTTCGGATCGGAAATGCAGATTGATCATCGATGCGTATCGGCTCACCATGACATCGGCAACAACGACTCCAGCAGCACACACCAAAGCTAAAGCACTGCCTACAATGCCCCAGATTTTCTTTTTTGGTTTCATCTTTCCTCTTTGTCTTTGCAGAGAAGCACGGTTCCTTTGTTTCTCTTGTTTTTCCTGTTCCCTATAAGGACTGAATTGATAATAGCAAAGCGAGAATGTAAGAGGTTACACTCGGCAAAACTGGTAGTTATTGCCGACAAAAATGGTTAACTTCTTATCAAGAAAAGAATGTTAACCGAAAAGACGTTTTCTTTATTTTCAAAGGTGATATGCCCACCATAGCGTTCAACAATCTCCTTCATGCTCTGCACACCATATCCATGAAGGAGACTATCTTCCTTGCTAGTCTTTGGCAGGCCATTGCGAAATTGTCTTTCGCTGTGACAAGGATTCTGAATATGAAATTTGAAAAGGGACCCTTTCGAATAAGTGTTCACTTCGATAAGCCGCTCTTTTGGCGGATAGGAGACAACGCATTCAATCGCGTTATCCAATGCGTTACCGAACAGAACATAGATATCTTCCGGTTTCATAAAGGAGAGCTTCTTCCCGTCAATTCTCAACTCCAAGGTAATATGTTTATCCTCGCACAGAACCTGTTTCTCACAGATAGTATTATCCAGTGCATCGTTACCAGTTTTTGGAGAACGCTCATAAAGATATATAGAGTTTTTAAGCTGCTTCATCTTTTCGCTTCCTGTACCGATTTCTCCTTTTTCTAAAGCGAGAAGTTGATATTTCACGTCATGAGCACGGCGGTTCATGACTTCAATATTGGCAGTCAGATCTTCATAGTGTTTCTGTTCTTTTGCAAGCAAAGAATCTTTGATTCCTTGTTCGAGAGCCAAACGATCCGCTCGACAAATGGCAAACAGCGCAACTAAGAGAGAAACATCACAGATAGTTATCGATATTTCGGTGAAAAAGCTCATATTTCCTCTAATCTGAACCATCTGCGAGAAAAGATAAATCACAATGAAAATGAAGAGGGCTTCCACTACCAGTTTGAAGCTCTTAATCTCAACGGCTGACTTCTTCTTAAGAGGGAGACAGATGAAGAAATAGGTGGGAATAAGAGTCAGGGATAACGAAATCAGATAGCATAGTGCCGTATCCCACTGATAAAAAGGGAAGACTCCGGCAATAGAGGAATACTGGTTATCTAATAACAGAGCCAAGAAAATATTATCGATATGCCAGGATAGGTTTTGCAGCAAAGCCGAGGAGACAGAATAGAAGAAAGCGGTCTTCTTGTTCACAGAAAAGGAGAAGTAAACCCCAGCAGATAGAGCGAAAAGAATGCAGATTGCATTGATAGGGATATAGTCCGTAAAGAAAAACATAGGAACACAATAAGAGGTTAGATAGAGAAAAAGAACAGAGAGACCGCATCGGTAAAAGAATCCTTTGCGACGAGGTAACGGAAAAAGGAAGACACTGAGGCAAATCAATAACCAGAAGGGGTAGAAAGCTCGCCCTATAATAAATTTAATGTCGTTATAGCCATTGAAAATAGATTCCCCGATCAAGCGGTCAAATATCATTGCTGTTGCTCTCCAAAATGACGTGTCAATTCTTCAAAAAATCTTTTTTTACAAGAGCGAGAGATAGGAATCGTTGCAAAACTCCCCAAAATGACACTGTCTTTAGTGTAAGAGGTGACATAAAGAGGATTGATAAGAAAGGAAGAACTAGCACGGATGAAGCCATTGTCTCTTGCTCTATCTTCGGCCAAGTTCAAAGACTGGTATTTGCGGAATGTTTTTCTTTCTTTCGTGTGGTAGAAACAATAATGATGGACAGTATCAACATAGACAACGTCTTTGAAGAAAACTTTGTAATGGTTCTCACCTTCGCTGAAGATAATAAAAGAAAGATTTTCTCTATTCCTTCTTAAAAAAATCTTATCCAATGGGGAAATACAACCACTGGTGTGCTAGGGCCTCTTTTTCTCCTTCCTCTTTATGCTCTTCTTTTTCTCCTTTCTCGGCCTCTTGTAGTCGGTTCTGGTAGATGCGCAGAATCTAAGCATGAGCTTCTTTCTCTCCCTCGGTTTCATCGTATTGGCGAATCTTCTTAGGCATGCCCAGTCTAGGTAATACTGCAGATTCTCTTTGCTTTCTCCCATATGCAGCGATACCACACGGCGTAGGAGCGAGCAGAAAGAATCAATCGGCTGCAGAATCGAAAAGGCCATAGGATTCTTGCTGTTGACTGCAATCTCCCCTCCCCCTATTGTCTTGACCAGCTTCTCATGTCCGCGGAATTGATCATGCACCAGGAGAGAGCCTTTCTGGATGTGGCTGTACAGGGCGTCGTAGATTTGGTCTTCTGTCGGCTTTCCTTTGTCCATGACTATGGCAAGACAACGATCGGAGGAATCAACGGCTGCTTCGACGGCAATCTTGTTTCGGCTGATTCCGGTCAGTTTTCCGCCTTTTTCACTCTTTATTTCATCTTTTTCTGATACAGGGAAATAGATTTCATCGAACCAGACTGTGCCAGCGAGAACCAAACTCTTTTCGTAAACAGTAAGGCAGGAATAAAGCTTTTTCCTCCACAGAAAAGCAGAGTTCTTGCTCATGCCTCCGATTTCAGCCCCGGCCTTGAGCGTAAGATCGTTAGTCAGAGAAAGCACATATTTCTTCCAGGCGGCCTCACTCTTCTTAGTGTTTGCCAGAAACGTCCCAGTGGTTGCCGTAAAAGTCTTTCCGCATCCTTTGCACCGGTAGCGCTGCTTCTTGCAGCGAATACCATCCTTCTTAAAATCCGCCGATCCACAGTAGGGACAGCAGACGACTTCCAGGTCGTCGAAACGGAGTATCTTTTTTCTTCCCATAGAAAAAAGTCCTTTCCCACGGGACTCGGGAGACGACCTGGGAAAGGACTATTGCTACATAACTCTTTAGAGGCCGTCTCTCGAGTCTCAGTTATGTAGCTTGAATAAGTATAGCATTTTCGGCAATTTAGAGGGTGTCAGCACACCAGTGGTTGTATTTCCCCTATCCAATTTATTTTTGACGATGTCATAGTTGAGTGGCTTAATTAAAAAAGCACTGGCATCCACTTCATATCCGAAAAGAGAATATTGGGAGAAGATAGTCATAAAGATGAGAGCGACATCTTCATCTCTTTCTCTCAATTTCTTAGCAGCTTCCATGCCATTCATAAAAGGCATTTCGATATCCATGAAAATAAGGTCGTAATCCGCAGTATAGTTATCAATGAAAGCAAGTCCGTTCGTGAAACAGTGAATTTCAAAAAGTTCTTCTTTGCTTTTTTCATATTGATGAAGATAGGACGTGAGCATATGTTGGCTGGATAAGTCATCTTCAACGATTGCCACCTTAATCATCTTTGTCATTTCCCTTGCTTTTACTATAAGATAAGTCCAGAGTGAGTGAGATTTTTTCACCAATATCACGTTGCAATCCATCGAAAAAAGATTAACAAAATAAGGAAAGAGTAAAGAAATCCCTCCTGGTGGAAGAACCTGATAATGTTCGTTTTCTAAGCGTCCAATAAAAGATGGACACATCCTATAAAAATTTCTCCCGCATCACATAAAAACACACTTTCTATGATAAAAAGCTGCTTTGGAAAATAGAATTCACTCCGCCCTTTCCTTTCTTTCCTTGAGAGTAAGATTGCCACATTCTATACTTTTTATATATCTTATTTATCCGTTTAGGAGGAAGTATATGAAAGGCATCATCTTAGCCGGCGGAAGCGGTACGAGGTTATATCCTCTCACCTTAGTGACATCAAAACAGTTATTGCCTATCTATGATAAACCGATGATTTATTATCCCCTCTCTGTACTTATGTTAGCGGGTATCAAAGATATCCTTATCATCTCTACTCCTATCGATCTTCCGAGATTTGAAGAATTATTGGGAGATGGATCCCATTTCGGAATCCATCTCTCCTATAAGGTTCAGCCATCTCCGGATGGACTGGCACAGGCATTCATCCTGGGAGAGGACTTCATCGGGGACGATGCCTGTGCCATGATCTTAGGAGACAACATCTTCTACGGAGATGGCTTAACCAAGCATCTGAGAAATTCGGTAAGAAGAGCCGAGGAAGAGAATACGGCTACTCTCTATGGATACTATGTGAATGATCCCGGTAGATTCGGAGTCGTGGAGTTCGATGAGGATAACAACGTCATCTCCATCGAAGAGAAACCCTCCCATCCGAAATCCAATTATGCAGTCACAGGTCTCTACTTCTATCCGAAGGGTGTATCCAAGTTAGCGAAACAGGTGAAGCCTTCGGGAAGAGGGGAACTGGAGATCACCACTCTCAACAACATGTATCTGGAAAGAGGGGATGTCCATGTCACTCTGTTAGGAAGAGGATATTCCTGGTTGGATACAGGCACCATGGAATCTCTGAATGATGCTTCCAATTTTGTTAAGATGATTGAGGAGCATCAATCCTTAAAGATCTGTTGCCCGGAGGAGATTGCCTATAAGAACGGCTGGATTTTGAAGGACGAAATCCTTAAAATCGGGGAATCCATGAAGAAAAACGAATATGGTCAGCATCTGATCCATGTTGCCGAAGGAAAGGTGAAGTATTAAAGAGTATGTCCTTTACGTTTAATAAGACCGATATCGAAGGTGTCTATATCATCGATCCGCAGGTTTTCGGAGATAACCGCGGATACTTCTATGAGACCTATCAGAAAGATATCTTCGATGCTGCCGGACTGAAGTATGACTTCGTCCAGGCCAATGAATCGAAGTCCCATAAGGGTGTATTGAGAGGTCTTCATTTCCAGACGAGAAAACCGCAGGCAAAGCTGGTGAGAGTCACCTTAGGGGAAGTCTATGATGTAGCAGTTGACCTGAGAAAGGATTCCCCTACTTATGGGAAATATGTCGGTGTTCTCCTCAGCGAGGAGAATCACCGCATGTTCCTAATTCCGAGAGGATTTGCCCATGGGTTTGTCGTTCTGAGCGATATCGCCAAGTTCGAATATCAGGTGGATGATGTCTATGATCCCGGCTATGAAGGCGGGATCATGTGGAACGATCCTGAGATCGGCATCAAATGGCCATATGAAGGGGAATTGGACCTGTCTCCAAAGGATAAGCTTCATCCTGCCCTGAAGGATGCTAAGATTGCCTTCGGCATGAAGGATGGAAGGTATCAGGTACTCTAAATAGAACTATGATAACGAAAGATTCCAAGATTCTGGTTACCGGTGTCAAAGGGCAGTTGGGTTTTGACTGTGTCCGGGAACTGAAGGAGAGAGGATACAAGAATGTCCTCGGTATTGATAAAGAGGAACTCGATATCACCGATGAAAAAGCCGTTAAAAAATTCATCCATAGCTATAGACCGGATGTTGTGATGCATAATGCGGCTTGGACTGCTGTTGATAAAGCTGAAGAGATGCCGGATGCTGTGTATAAGGTCAATGCTTTAGGCCCTAAGTATATTGCCGAAGCCTGTAAAGATGTGGATGCAACGATGTTCTATATCTCTACGGATTATGTTTTCGATGGAAAAGGAACAAGACCTTTTGAAGTCGATGATCCTAAGGACGGATTATCTGTTTATGGAAAAACCAAAAGCCAAGGAGAGGACTTCGTAAGAGAGGCTCTTACAAAGTTCTTCATCCTCCGTATCAGCTGGGTATTTGGTATCAATGGTCATAACTTCATTAAGACCATGCTGAAGCTTTCCGAAAATCATCGAGAACTCAATGTTGTATGTGATCAGGTAGGTTCTCCTACCTATACTTACGATCTATCCAAGCTTATGTGTGACATGATGATCACGGATAAGTATGGCATCTATCATGCTACCAATGAAGGTTTTACAGATTGGGCTACCTTTGCTAAAGAGATCTTTAAACTTGCAGACAAGGATGTCCTAGTTCATCCGGTAACCACAGAGGAGTATAAGAAGTTAGTACCTAACCAGGCAGATAGACCTCTTAACTCGAGAATGTCTAAGAAGAGTCTTGATGAAGCTGGATTCAAGAGATTACCTCCTTGGCAGGATGCCTTATTACGATACTTGAAGCAATTAGAAGCACAGGAGAGTTTATAAAATTATGTCAACATTCTTAGTAACCGGTGGAGCCGGATTCATCGGAGGAAACTTCCTCCATATCATGACGAAAAAACATCCAGAAGACAGATATGTCTGTCTGGATGCTTTGACGTATGCTGGGAATATGGAGACTCTGGAACCCATCATGGGTCTTTCTAATTTCCGTTTTGTAAAGGGTGATATCCGAGATAGAGAGATAGTCTATAAGCTCTTTGAAGAAGAAAAGTTTGATTATGTCATCAACTTTGCTGCGGAATCTCATGTAGATAGATCCATTGTGAATCCGACCATCTTCTTAGAGACGAATATCATCGGTACCTCCGTTCTCATGGATGCCTGTAGAAAATATGGCATCAAGAGATATCATCAGGTATCCACGGATGAAGTCTATGGAGATCTTCCTATAGATAGACCGGATCTCTTCTTTACGGAGACTACTCCTTTACATACTTCTTCTCCTTATTCTGCTTCGAAAGCTTCGGCGGATTTACTGGTTCTTGCTTATCATCGTACCTTCAATCTTCCTTGCACGATTTCCCGTTGCTCGAACAATTATGGCCCGTATCAGTTTCCTGAGAAACTGATACCGCTCATGATTCAGAAAGCACTGAGAAATGAAAAGCTTCCTGTCTATGGAGATGGTAAGAATGTCCGAGACTGGTTATATGTAGGTGACCATTGTGAAGGTATCGATTTGATTGTCAGAAACGGAAGAGATGGTGAAATCTACAATATCGGTGGTCATAACGAAAGATCGAATTTAGAAGTAGTTACTACTATCCTTAATGCTTTAGGCAAGGATGATTCTTTGATTGAGCATGTCAAGGATCGTGCAGGGCACGATCGCAGATATGCGATCGATCCTACTAAAATCGAGACAGAGCTCGGTTGGAAGCCGACCTATAATTTCGATACCGGAATCAAGACGACGATTGAATGGAATCTTCAGAACCAGGAATGGTTATCTCATGTGGAATCGGGAGAGTACCAGAACTGGATGAAGAAGCACTACGGGGAATAATACTATATTTGCTTCTTATGAGCTTTTATGCTCATTTACTAGGTCATAACATGGAAAACAAGTTTAATATTAGCCTTTTAACAAATAGCTTACAAACGGATAATAAATGCGAAAATAGCCTTTTGCGTTTATTGTCCTTATATGAAAGTTTAAGAACGAACCCACAAACAGTCTCTTATATTAACCGATTTTCTACATATTATAATACGTTTAGCTCGGAAAACTTTAATAAATATTCTAGGAATAAAAAGATACCTATTATTAATTATGACGAGTCATTTAAAAAAATCCAAGTTAGGCTTGATGAACTTCCTCCTTATTTTGAAGATTCATTTATTAAGGGAGAAATGCAAAGCGTTTTGCATCATTTAAATGTGAAGGATACAAGCTATCATTATTTTTTATTTTATTTCATTGATTTTCTTCACTCTCTTTTATGTTTAATGATTGTTCATTATTTAAAGGATGACAAAGATATTCCCTCCTTTGATTATTCAACTCTCCAGCAATTAAATAGAAGCTTAGAAAAGGATTTTTTGCGGTTTTACCGAGGGCAAAGCCATTTTTCCTATGGTCTCATTCCTTCGATATTGAGAAATTTACCAGTTAGTCATCCACCTATTATTAATAGTGATTATATTACAAGTTTGTATGATTCAAGTGGATTCAAGAAAGAATACGAAAAAACCATTTCGAAAATTAATAATTATCCCTTTGATTATAAATTCTTAGCCTATATGCAACATTCAGTCAGTTTTAGTCCTCTATTGGATGCTACAAAATCCTCTGTTATTGCTTCAGTTTTTGCGACTAATTTTCCTACAAATGGTAATATTAATGATTACAATTTTTCAGATGCTTCCATTTTTGCTTTTAAGATTCCAAAGAATGGGTTTATCCTTAGTGAGAATTTGTTAAAGGATGAATTTAGGGTTGAAATATTAGATAAATTGACGCCTTATTCAAAAGTTATGGGTTATCCATTGTATGAAGTACCCTTGGGTTTGTTAGTACCTAAGTTCCTTCTGTTTCTTAATGAGACGAATGATAGGATGGTTTATCAAAAAGGTGTCTTTTTCTATCTTTACCATGGTTTGATAGTCAATAATCAAATACTCATAAATTATCAGCAAAGTAATAACATCATTATTAATGAAAACCAATCTGCAACAGTTTTTAAATATAAGATTTGGCAGCAAGACAAAGAAAGTTTATTGAAAAGCTGTATTCGTAATTATCCTGAATATCGAATGGAGTATCTGATGAATCCTTATCTTTATTTTTCTGATAAAAGCATATAATGCATCTTAGTGACAAGGAAAGAAGCATGTAGTTGGGGTAAGTATATATATTTGATTAAATTTTATTTCATTAAAAAATATTATATTAAACTATCTTCAATATTTTGATAAATTGGTTAAAATGAAATGTACAACTCGAGTAATAGCATCATATTTGCAATAAGAAAAAATTTACAATAAACAGAATATTTTATGAATCTCATTCTTCTCTCCGGTGGATCCGGAAAAAGGCTTTGGCCTTTAAGCAATGACGTCAGATCGAAGCAGTTCATCAAGTTCTTTGATGATGGCAAAGGAAATAGGGAATCCATGGTACAGAGAATGTACCATGCGATCGAGAGAGTGGATAGTGACGCTAACGTTACTATCGCTACCTCTAAATCCCAGATTTCCGAGCTGAGGAATCAGCTAGGAGATAATATTCAGATTTCTCTAGAACCCTGCAGAAGGGATACCTTCCCGGCTATCGCTTTGGCCGTATGCTATCTTCATGATGTAGAACATATTTCAGAAGAAGACAGTGTTGTTGTATGTCCGGTTGATCCTTATGTCGAAGATGACTATTTCGAAGCTCTTAAGAAGCTTTATGAGCTTTCTCAAGAAGGTAAGGCTAATCTTACTCTTCTAGGCATGGAACCTACCTATCCTAGTTCTAAGTATGGATATATCATCCCTAAGGGCAAAGACAATATATCCAAGGTCTCTATGTTCAAAGAGAAACCCAGTGAAGAGGTTGCTAAGACCTATATTGATCAAGGTGCTTTATGGAACGGAGGTATCTTTGCTTTCAAAATCGGTTATCTTCTTAGGAAAGCTCATGAACTTATCGATTTCAAAGATTATCAGGATCTTTTCTCTAAGTATGAAACCTTAGAGAAGATTTCTTTTGATTATGCAGTAGCTGAGAAAGAGGATTCTATTCAGGTGATGAGATTTAAGGGAACCTGGGTAGACCTAGGTTCCTGGAATACTCTTACCGATGCGTTAGGAGAAGGAAGCAATATCGGGAATACTCTTTTAAGTGAAGACTGCAAGCATGATCATATTGTGAATGAGCTAGATATTCCTATTCTCTGTGTAGGTGTTTCAGATGTCATTGTTGCTGCTTCTCCGGAAGGAGTATTAGTTACGAATAGGGAAGGATCTTCTCATATTAAGGATTATGTAGAGAAGCTTAATACTCCAGTCATGTTTGCAGAGAAGTCATGGGGAGAATATAAAGTGATTGATGTTACGGCTGAATCAATTACAAGGAAGATAGCTCTCAGCAAAGGACATCATATGTCGTATCACTTGCATAAGAGAAGGAAAGAGGTTTGGAATATTATTGCTGGCGAAGGTTCTGTGATTATTGATGGTGTTAAAAAACACGTGAAAGCTGGCGATGTTATCAATATTGACATCGGAAAGAAACACACTATCATTGCTGAAAGTGAGCACCTACAGATTATTGAGGTTCAAATTGGAAAAAATATTGATGTGGGTGATAAAGTAAAGTATGATTTATCGAAGGAAGCTCTTGAGGCTAGCCTTTAGCACCATGTCGACAATGATTGATAAATAAGGGTACAATGAAAACATATAACAACGTAGAAGTAGTTATACCTCTATATAATGGTGAAAAATACATACCCCTGATTCTGAAGGAATTTGCAGATCAGAGGACTGTTTTTTCTTGCAAGCTTCATTTTGTTTTGACTAACACAGGTGATAAATCAGAGGAAATTCTTAAACAGTCTGGTGTGACTTATGATGTTATAGAGAAAAAGGACTTTTCTCACTCTTTAACAAGGGAAAATGCTGTCTTGCATTCGAAAGCTGATGCTGTTATTTTTCTAACTCAAGATTGCCGTTTAGTTAATTCAGATGTTTACCAAAAGTTGGTTATGTGTTTAAGTGAAAAAGTTAAATTTGCATATTTGCGCCAAGTCAATTCAAACAAAACTGTAGAGAAATACTCTAGAAGAATTAATTATCCCAATCATTCAATAATAAAAGACAAAACTTCGATAGAGAAGATGGGAATTAATGCTTTTTTTGCCAGTGATGCTTGCTCCGTTGTCGATGTCGAATATTTTAAATCTATTCACGGATATGACGGGTTGAATCTACCAACAAGCGAGGATATGTATTATGCCTACAAAGTTATTCAAAGTGGGAAAAAAGTAATGTATTGTGCTGATTCGTTTGTTGATCACACACATAAATTTACATTGCACCAGCTTTATCAAAGGTATTATCTTGTAGGAGAGTTCTTTGCCTTATGCCCACAATTTAAGAAATATCATGCCAATAACTCCGGCCTAAGATTAGCCTCAAAGATTGCATTGATGGCAATAAAAGAATTTAATATAGGTGTATTGTTTGCTTTTGTTCCAAATATGTTGGCTAGATATCTTGGAAAAAAGAACGGGGAAAGAGAAGGCCGAAAAAGCAAACAAAAAGCAATTGTTTGAAATGATTTACTATTCTTTACTAGCAATAATATTATTCAGTTATCTTTTTGTTTCATTTAAAGAAAAAAGATTTGTGAATCTTCTTTTCTTTCACTTGTTCTATCAAGGAGGATTAACTATTTTCCCCTATTGCGTAAATTTGACTATATCCAAAAGCCTCAATAACATTCGAACAGGAGATATATATTTGTTTATTTATTATTTCTTTTTAACTATTATCTATACTTTTATCGAATTAACGAGGCCGAGCATTAAAGTTCCAAAAAAGAAAAATTGTCCCCCTTCTGTAAATGTTTTTCATTTATTAATAATATTTTTGATTGTTTTTTTTATTGCAAACATTAAAACAATTTCTGAGGCTGCAACTAACCCTCGAATGTATTATGCAAACAGCCGCATTGGTGGCGGTGGAATATATTATATTGTCCTTCCAACTATTGTTTTTTGTTATTTGCTATTTCTTTGGAAACTGGATTATGGTTCAAAAAGAAGAAAATTCAAAACAATTATTCAAGTGATAATTTCAACAATTCTTTGCTTTGGAGTTCTTTATTTATTCGGACAGAAAGCAATTATTCTCACTGCTGGGATTACGCTTTTATTAATTGTCTACTTTAAATCGCCAAACAATAAAAGAAACTTGCGCTTTATTTTTATTGCGCTTTCTGTGTTTGTTTCAATGATTATTGTATTTGGCCTATACTCTTTACAACAAGGGGTGCAGGTGTCGAATATATTAATTAGCATTGCAAACTATGCTGATTATATTCCTAATTTCTGTGATTTAGTTGATTCACTAAATGTGCATTTTTATGGGAAGATTTTCTTAGAAGATTCTTTCTTTATATATATATCACGAGCTGTTTGGCCTAACAAACCGACTCTTTTTGGTAGCTTGACCTTAGGGCTGTATGTGCCAAGATTAATTAGTTGGACAAAAGCGTTAACTGGAGCTCCCTCGTTTGGGGTGATTGGGGCTGCATATGCGGACTTCGGCTTTTTCGGGATATTGTTAAAATTATTATATCAATTTTTCTTTGCTAGTTTGGCAAAAGCTTATGAAGAAAAAGCAAGTAAAGAAAATAATTTTTGGTATTTTATGTTATTCTTAACTTTCGCTGGCCATACAATTTATTATGTCACTCTTGAAACTTTTCCTTTATATCAAATGCTGGTAGTGTTACTCTTATATTTTATTTCAAAGCAAGATCGTACAAAGCACTTTAATAAGACAAAACTAATCTTGAAATCGGCCTACAATAAATAAGAAACTGATTAAAAAAATGAAAATCTTGATAAATGGTCTTATCCTTAGCAATCATAATTCTGGCTTGGGTGTATACACTTATAAAGTATTAGAAAATATATATAAATATTTTGATTTAAGCCAATTTTCGTATGAAATCCTTTGTCAAGATGCGGCTTTTTTGCCGTCAAATGTCAAAAGCCATGCAATTGTACACCCATGTAAGAACTTCGTTGAACGCAATCTTTGCTGGGAACATTATGCATGTAAAAAAGGGGTTGATCTTATTTGGTCTACAACACAGCATGGATCTATCTTTTCTAAAGCAAAGCAAATAATCACGATTCATGACTTAATGCCTGTATTTTATCCTAAGGGAAGGTACCATCAATATCTTTTTTATAAGACGGTATTACCTCGGTTAATAAAGAAAAGCTCCGCTGTTATCACAGTTTCCAACAATTCCAAAGCTGATATAATCGATACATATCATCTCAAAAGCAAAGATAAAATAAAGGTTGTATACAATGGCATTGATATTCAGCCTTCATTTGAAACAAACAATAGCATTTTAAGAAAAATAAACGAAAAAACTTTTAATTATTATGTAATTATTGGAATTCATTATCCCTATAAAAATATTCACTCTGTGATAGATGCCTATTATAAATACCCGAAGCTCCAAGAACATAAGGTTTACATTATTGGTAACGACAAAGTTAAATATGCAGGAATGCTAAAGAATAAAATTCAAAAATTGAATCTCAAAAATTCTTTTGTTTTTACCGGCTTCCTTTCTGAAAGTGAAAAAAATACACTAATTCAGAATTCAATTGCCTCTATCTATCCTAGTTTATATGAGGGCTTCGGTCTTCCCGTTTTAGAGTCACTAGCTCTAGGTACTCCTGTCATCTGCTCGAATACTTCATCTCTGCCTGAGGTTGGCGGAGAAGCCGCTCTTTATTTTGATCCTATGAACATTGATGATATTGCTTCTAAGATTGAACAAATTACAACGGATAAAGTATTAAGAGATAATCTTCTTTCACATCGCGACGAACAAATTAATAAGTTTAGTTGGAAAAAAACTGCAAATAATATTTTTTCAATAATCAGAGAAATATAGAAAGTCATTATTATTGAATTAGAATTAATAGGTTATCAATAACTATCTATAAGTAACACATTAAAGATTTATGAATTTTTTGATTATTAATGAATTATTTTCATTTGGCGGAGCAGAAATCTATGTTCAAAATTTAGCTAATATTTTAATTTCAAACGGTCATTCGGTCACAAGGCTCTTTTTGCGTAAAAAAAATGGTGTGTCTTTACCCAACAATTGCTATTTTATAGATTGTGACAGTAAATTAGGTAAGTTGTTTGAAAAGAAAAGGTTAACAAAAATAATTCGTGCTTTTATTAAAAGAAATGCGCCAGATATAATTGTTCTAAATAATATTTTTTCTTCTCCCTTTTCAGTTTATAAGGCCTGCTTTGGATACACTACTATTAAGATAATTCATGACTATCAGTTTGTTTGCCCAAAATCTACTTGTATTACTAATGATGGCAACATTTGTAGTGGCTTTGAAAAAAAGAAATGCGAGCAATCGTGTCTTAAAGCTAAAAATATAAAAAGAGATCTGCTTAATTTACTTAGAATAAAGGCTTTCTCTAAAAAGAAAAAGTACTTTTCACGTTATATCACGTCATTTATATCTCCAAGTAACAAATTAGCTCAACTTGCCAAGGCACAAGGCTTCCAAAATATAGCGGTCATTAATAATCCTATATTTATAAAGAATCCGAAGGATTCTGACTTTGTTTCCTTTGAACAGAAGAAAAATTTCATTTATGTTGGTTTAATTAGTGAGGAAAAAGGAATTTATCAATTGATTGAGGCGTATAAAAAGTCATCTCCTG
The DNA here is from genome assembly GCA_900316035.1 of uncultured Eubacteriales bacterium. Taxonomy (GTDB): domain Bacteria; phylum Bacillota_I; class Bacilli_A; order RFN20; family CAG-288; genus Enterosoma. Next base: position 1,872 of record ONBI01000018.1, on the reverse strand, counting down.
CTCTTAACAATTCACTTCTTATTTTTGGGCGCTGTGCAACGCAAGATGATAATAGAAAAATAGTTTCTCTTACACAAAAGTCTTGTAAAATTAAATATATGGGACAGGTTGACAACATTAAGGTTAAGAAAGAAATAGCAAAATCTTTGGCTATCATCGTCCCTTCTAAATGGTGCGAGAATTATCCAACAACAGTTTTAGAAGGTATGGCAATGAAAACACTTGTAATAGGTACAGATCGTGGAGGTATCTCTGAAATGCTTGCTGATGGAAAAGGTTTCATATATGATCAAACCAAACTTAATGATCTTCAAGATCTACTCCGTTATGTCGAGTCAATTGATAAAGAAAGCTATCAAGCAATAACTAATAAAGCGTATCGTTATACAATGTCAAATAATAGTTTTGAAACATATTATGATAGGTTTATTTTTGTATGTAAAAAATCCTTAGAGAACCCTAAAAATGTTATCAAAGTTGGTTGATTTTTTTTGGCGGGTTTACTCGCACTTCAAAACGATAGAAATCAAGTTTTTTTACCATCGACATGTTTATCTAAAGGGAAAAGAGTATTTTAGGCCCTATTTTAAAATTGTTTATGCTGGTGGATCCCTTACTATTGGAGAAAAGTGTTTTTTTAACAGTGGTTGTAAAATAACTATGATGGGCCAAGTTGTTATTGGCAGTAATTGCCTCTTTGGAGAAAACGTAAGAATTTATGATCACAATCATCGCTTTGCATCAAAAGAGCTTATTTCAAAGCAAGGAATGAGTATTGGCAAGGTTACAATTGGCAACAATTGTTGGATTGGAACCAATGCGATTATTCTAAAAGGTGCAAACATTGGAAATCATTGTGTTATTGGGGCAGGTTGCGTCATCAGTGGGGATATTCCAGATAATACAATAGTAAAATTTTCTAATTCTTCCATAGTTACTATGCCAATTGAAAATAAAGGGTAGATGAAACAAATAACAGTGATGTAGTAATCAATCAATGCCAACCAAAACTTTTCTGTAATGAGCCACACCCCATTCTTGGATCAACCAGGTAACTAGGAGGGGATGGGTAGCTAGCTTAGTTATTATCGGCCGGAAAGGGTACGATGAACTTCACGGAGGAAGAGAAGATAAGGTAAATAAAGGAATACAACGAAGGAAAACCAATCAAAACACCGGACGGATTCAAGAACTCTCTCCTCAACGGGGTGAAGGGATACAACAGCGAAGGAGAGAAGGGACTGGACAGAAAATAGGGCCTGACTCCTACGCCGGAAGAATGAGTTGCCGTCGTCAAACATGTCAAAGATGGGAAAAGGATCGTCGACCTAGCAAGAGAGAGATTCCTCTCCCAAGCCATATGCAATTGGTGCAGGAAAGATTCACCTCCGAGGGGAAATCATGTAAATTCTTCTCTGACGGAGGAAGAAGCCAAGTCTGAAAAAAGGAAAGACGGAAAAGGCCTCGAAAAGCTCATAAAGTCCGAATTCACTGAGAACAAGGGCAGATACGGAGTAAGACGCAAAACCACGTCTCTGCGTTCAAAAGGCACCCGTATAAACCACAAAGTAGTTCAGAAGATTATGAACAAACTGGGCCTGAAGGGAAAAGGCCTAAGAAGAAAAGGCAATACAGTTCCTACAAAGGAAAGGTGGAGAACCTTCTGAAGCGCCATTTCGACGTCAAGGTTCCGAACAAGGCATTCGTAACCGACGTGACGGAGTTCAACCTCGGAAGCATTGGAAAGGTCTATCTCTCGCCCATGATGGATCTCTGCAACAGGGAGATCATCGGATACGACATAGCGAGGCATCCGGATTTCGCGCAGACGAGAAGGATGATGGAGAACGCGTTCAAAGACAGGAAGATAGC
>ONBI01000051.1 GCA_900316035.1 uncultured Eubacteriales bacterium | reverse complement strand
AGACCCGGAAGGTCTCCCACTGCCCGCCGTTATTTTGGCGGACCGCATACCCCTAGGGGTATGCCTAAGTGAAAGGATCCGGAATCACCTGGTTTTTAATATATGAATATAGGCCACGGATAGGAAAAAGGCCTCCGGGGTGGGACAATGTATTGTCTCCTCCGGAGGTCTTTCTGTTTCAGTCCTTCTTCTCTTCCGTTTCTAGATGGCCAGCCCTGAGTCTTACAGGGATCCTTTCCGACCACGGAAGGTAGGAGAGATAGTCGAACGACTTCTGTTTTTCTTTATCGGCCGGAAGGTTCCTCAGAAGCTAGTCGTAGTAGCCTAACGGGTCGAGGCCGCAGCGGAAGTCTCTTATCCCTGTGACCAACCGGATCTCCGGCTTCGTCTCCCTTCTATACATCGGCGATCGCCTCCACGATCCTTTCTAGCTTCCTCAGGTCCGTGCAGCTTATCGTCAAGGTGATCTCGACGTCCCCGGATTCCCTTCCGCCGGCCTTCCTCTGTCTGACGTCTACGTACATTTCTCCGTTATCGGTCTTTTTCCCCTCTTCCGGACCCTTATCCGGAGGCGAGGCGCAGAGACTCAAGCTTGCTTCGGAGATGTCGAAACCCCAGGAGGATTCTCTCTTCGTCTTCGATGAACCGACGATCGGTTTACATCCTCTCGATGTCAAGACGCTTCTGAATGTCTTTCAGACCTTGCTCGATCAAGGAGCGACGCTGATCGTCATCGAACACGATCAGGATGTGATCCACAATGCGGATTACATCGTCGATATGGGTCCTTCCGGCGGGATGCAAGGCGGTCGTATCGTCCTAGCCGGGACTGTCGAAGATATCAAGAACTGCAAAGAATCAAAAACGGGGAAATATCTGTGAATATAGATATCTGTTCGCATTAACTATTTCTATTCGTATTATAGGTTGCTTCAACAGATCCAAGCGAATTATCTCCTGAGGAGAAGAAGGCGCCCTAGGATATCGATTCTGCGATAAAATCCTTGATTCGATGACGTCCAAAGAGAAGCGAGAGGGAATCTTGGAGACTGCTATTTTCAGTCTCTTTAGGAGAAAGTAGGATAAATCAGTTCCATCGTCGGATAGGAGGTGCTTTAGGGCTTTAACGTTCCGTCTTACCAAAGAAAAAGATATCGATGAGGTCCTTTCTTTCATCTATCCGATTGCCGTCTATGAAAAACTTGAAGACCAGGGGAAAGCGACAAGAGAGTCTCTTCACAAGTGGATGTTCGAACGCAAGGTCGCCGAATGCCTCTTCCTCAAGGAAGACGGCAAAGATATCGGGTATGCACTCTACTTCTTCAACTTCTCTACGTTCGAAGGAAAAGGAGGACTCTATCTCGAAGATCTCTGTATCCTTCCGGAGTACCGTCATAGAGGATACGATAAAGAGACGTTCCACAAGTTAGCAAAGATTGCCAAAGACAACGGCTGTGGATGTATGGAGTGGGTCTGAATCGACTGGAACACCTTTAGCCAACGCTTCTATGAATCCTTAGGGGCGAAAGCGAAGAAGGAGTGGATCCTCTATCGTTTGGAGAAAGAGGATATCGATAAGCTAGCGGATAAGTAAAGAAACCTATATCCTTTAATATAGGTTGTCTCTTTATTTTTCTTTTGCCTTCTTGATCAATTCGAATAGTTTGGCAGGGCCTTCCTCTTCGGCGCTAGGTACGAGGAGATCGGCTTGCTTTTTCACTTGTTCTTCCCCGTTAGCCACCGCCGCTTTCAGACCTGCTTCTTTGAACATAGAGAGATCGAGAGCGGAATCTCCCATCGCTAAACAGTTGTTCGGGTCGAAGGAGTAGATCCTACATACTTCTTTGATGCCCGTTCCTTTGCTGATGCCAAGAGGGTTGAGCTCGACTTGGTCGATGTGGTTCTGAACGATGTCCATCTTATCTTGATAAGGCTCTAAAATCTTCAGAGCTTTCTTGCAGGCTTCCGGTGTTCCGCTAAGAAGGATCTTGATGATAGCCAACTTATTCAGTTCGGAAGGCGTACCATAAAGGAGCGGTTCTGTTCCGGAAGCCTTATGCTCACTTTCCGGGAAAGGAGAGATGAGGTTTTTGCAATACCAGTGTAAAGGGTCATAGGGGATGCAAGCGAGTTCTTCGGGAGTGAAGTTTTCCTCTAACAAGGTCACTGCCTCGATCGCTTCTCTCTTGGGAAGGAAACCGGAGATTTTGACAAGGCAGTGATTCCGCACCAAGACATTTCCGTTCAACGATAAACGGAGATTGTTCGGAAACAGGGAATGGACGGCATTCTCAATCCCGGCATCGTTTCTTCCGGTATCGAAGAAGAAGGGAATCGGCAGTTCATGCAGGGCTTTGACGACACGGGGAGATAATTTCTTATCTTTGGTGAGCAAGGTGTCATCTAAGTCGACGAAGATCGCTTCTAAGGAAGCTAATTTCTCTTTCTTTATCGTCTCTAAGGTATCCATGGTTACGTCTCTCTTTCTCTTTTTAACATAGAAGTTCTCTTCCGAAAGAGAAAGTCTTCCTCATACACTTATATAGATTTGTTTAAAACGATGCGAGGAAAAGAAACGATTCCCTTCCTTTAGATTGGCGGAAGAAAAGAGAAGGAGCAGAGAAAAAGAAATCTCTGAACGGAGGACAAATAAAGCGGATTTTTTCCGTTGAAACGAGTCGCTTCGGATGAACATTTCTGAAAAGGGCCTCTCCGTTGGATTTTCGGGTGATGCAAAGAGTGCGGGCACTCTATGCATCCATATCCCGGCTGTCCAACTAACAGGACCCAATCAACTATCAAACCAATTTAATAGAACATTCCCAGCCTGATAGACTATAGAAAAGCGGGCTTTCCGTGGGCATTTACGGGGATCCGGGCCTTCCGGTCCCCTTTTTCTGCGGACAAAAGGAAGGAAATTTCTGGAAAAGCTTGGCTTTTACATGCAAAATAGACTGAAACTCATTTGATATATAGGCTATTCTATGATATAATAGACGATAGAAAAGGAGGGCTCTGCCTATGTCCATTCCGAAGGAGATCCTGGCCGTAAAGAGGCCCACGAACACGGTCGTCTACGTCACCTCCGCAGGCAACTACGGGGTCAAGAAGAGAATCGGATGCCGGTACGTGAACGGAAAGAACAGACCGGTCAACGGACCCACGGTCGGCCACATCATCGACGGGAAATACGTCCCCATCGAAGAGAAAAAGAAGGATACGTCTTCGATGGCTCCCGCCCTTCTCGACTGGGCAGATGCGCAGCTCTGCGAGGATCTCTTCTCCGACATGATCCCGGAGCTTGAGAAGGTCTATTCGCACAGCGACACGATGAAGCTCTATGCGATGGCAGTGCTCAGGGTATGCAATCCCGACGTGAAGGACTGCGAGCTCCAGGAGAGGTACGAGGATTCCTTCCTCTCCGTTCTACACCCTGATATCCCGCTGTCCAGGAACACCGTCTCTAAGTTCCTCTCCGGCATCGGAAAGCAGCTTCCGCTGATCTATAGGTTCATGCAGAACAGGGCGGAAAAGGTAGGCATCGACCACCATCTCCTCATCGACGGGACGCTGAAGAGCGACGACTCGACGGTGAACTCTCTTTCCGACTTCTCCTACAAGACGAGGCTGAAGAACCGCAACGACATATCCGTCCTCTACGCCTTCGACCTGGAAAGGCAGGAGCCGGTCTGCTCGCTCTGCTATCCGGGAAACATGCTGGACGTCACCTCATACTCCGATTTCATCGAGAAATGCGGCATTTCCGATGGGATCATCGTCGCCGACAAGGGCTTCCCGGTGTCCGCGATAAGGAAGCAGCTGAAGGACAGGGAAGGCCTCCGCTACCTCTCCCCGCTGAGGAGGAACGACCTCATGATAAAGGATCACGACATGCTTTCGTTCGAAGGAATCCTTACGAACGAAAGGGAGAACATACAGTACAGGAAATGCTCCCTTCCGGACGGCAGGTTCCTCTACTCGTTCCGCGATCCCGTCAGAGCCATGAAGGAGGAGAGCGACTACCTCCGCAACCGGAAGAGGAACAACGACTACGATGCCGATAACTACAGGAAGAAGAGCGCAAGCTTCGGCACGATCGTCTTCGTCAGCGACACCGACCTCACGCCTTCCCAGGCCTGGCGGTGCTATGCCTCGAGATGGGAGATCGAGCTCGTGATGAGGTTCTACAAGCATGCCCTCGACTTCGGCGACAGGAGGGAGCACACGGACTACTCGGTCTACGCAAGCGAGTTCGTCGACTTCCTCAGCGAGATGCTGACCTACCGTATGATCAACAGGCTCAAGGAAAAAGGTCTGCTCGCGACGCAGACCTATTCGAAGATGCTCAAGACGCTGAAGAGGGCGAAGAAGGTGCGGATCGGAGAGGAGTGGAAACTTGTCAGAATCAACCCGGCCGATGAGGAGAGCCTGAGGAAGATGGGGCTCCTTCCGGGTGAAGAACAGCCCAAAAGAAAGCGGGGAAGGCCCAGAAAACAGGCTCTATAGTCTATCGAACTGGGAAAGTTCTAATTATTTACAAACGATTTACCGGCATCCTCTTCCTTTCTTGTTACACTGAGAAAAGAGAAAGGAGGATACACAAAGATATGAACCAAGAAGAAATCGAAAAACTATTAGATGACTATGATGCAGAAATCCATCTCTATTCCAAAGGAAAACAATATCGTCTATCAAAAACATCGAATAGAGAATATCGATTCGAACAGATATCGAATCAGGAAACCGGCTCTTCCCAAGATATCAACACTCTCTATCAGACTTACTTCCACGGAATCAAGATCAAAGATATCTTAGAAACTGAATCTTACTTAGACTAAAAGAACCATCTTCTCCTTCCTAGTAAATCGTTACTAGCAAGGAAAAAGATTGCTCTTTTTGTTTTGCTTAGAACTCCGAAGATTCGATAAGAATCTCTTTGAGTTCGTCTTTATCAAATTCCTCAGGTACCGGATAAAGAGGATTTGCTTCTTTATCGGCGTGAATGGCTAAGGCATCTAAGTCTTCTTTCTTCACGGTTCCTATAGGGAACTTATCGGGAAGAGAAAGCCGGACTTTCAGATCTTTGATCCAGGAGATGACGGCTTTGGCTTTCTCTTCCCTACTAGCCTTTTTCTCCGTCAAGGAAAGAGAGTCGGAGATCTGAGAAAGTTTCTTATAGGCTTTTTCTCCATAAGCTTCTAGCACATGAGGAAGAAGAACGGCATTGGTATAACCATGAGGAAGATTATATTTTCCTCCTAAGGCATGAGCCAAAGCATGGACATAACCGACGTAGGCTCTTGTGAAAGCAAGCCCTGCTAAGAAGCTTGCTTTCTGCATCGCTTTTCTATCTTCTTCTCTACTTCTATCCTCATAGAAAGGAACTAGATGATCGTGAATCAGAGAGATAGCTTCTAACGCATGTTTCTTGGTATCGGAAGTGTTTTCCCTTCCGATATAGGCTTCTACAGCATGGGTCAAAGCATCCATGCCAGTAGAAGCAACGACCGATGGAGGCAATCCTTCTAAGAGGGAGTCATCGAATACCGCTAATTGCGGAATCAGTTTCGGATCGTTGATGGCAAACTTGTCTCCGGTCTTTTCGTTGACGATGACAGAAGCGATGGTTGCTTCGCTTCCGGTACCGGCGGTAGTCGGTATCGCAATGAGAGGAGGAAGAGGATTTTGGACTTTCAGAACTCCTTTTAGATCCTCGAGTTTCTTTTTCGGATTGACGAGAAGAGCCCCTAAAGCTTTCGCGGCATCCATATTGGATCCACCACCTAGCGCAATCAAGGAATCACAGTTCTCTTTAAGATAGATCTCTTTCGCTACATAGATATTGCTAAAGGTAGGATTCGGAACTACCCCATCATAGATGGAGGTCTCGATTCCTTCTTTAGCTAAGGCTTCTAAAAGAGGTTTCTCTAATCCGGCTCTCCGGATGCCTTTTCCGCAGACGAGAAGGGGGTGTTTACATCCTTTCTTCTTAAGCCAGGAAGGAATCGGGGAAAGGGCATCTTTCCCTTCGAAGATTTCCGGAACCTTAAAAGAAAGGAAATGAGAAAAGAAACGTAATGTCTGTTGATACAAACGGCTTCGGAAGACACGTATGGCTTTCATATTCTTGTAGTCTCCTTATTTTTATTCGAATTCGGTAGGTTTAGTTTACCATGAAGAAGAAAAAGAGAAGGGTGAGAAGGATAACTCTCTAGTCAAATAATGAGAACCTTGTTCTCACATTCGACAGCAAGAGAAAGTTAAGCCCTTTCTTTATTCTCAAAGTAGACAATAGTACGGAAACTAAAGAGAAAATAGGAATGACTGTTTCTTAAATAAGGCAGAAATGATGTATACATGCTAACAAAGAGTATTTATTGTTCAACATTAATCCTTTTTCAAACACAATTTTCACTAAAAAAGCCATGATAGAAGAGAATTCCCTTCTTTCCTATGGTAAAATCATTGGACAAAACTATCCATTCGTATCACTATTGGGAAAGGAGAAACACTATGGATAAGAACGCTCGTATCTGTATTGTCGGAGGTGGTCCGGCGGGACAGTCTCTGGCGATGTACTTAGAGAAGGCCGGTTTCAACAACTATGTCATTTATGAAAAGACCGGCAGAGTCGGCGGCAAAGCTTTCTCGCCGAAGATGATGGTCAAGACCAAAGACGGCAAGGAAGAGATGAGAACCATCGAAATGGGTGCCGTCATGGGTTGCAACACCTATTTCGCTGTCCACGAATGTGAGGAGTTCGGTGGAGCCAGCCATGCCGATGGTCCGGCGATGGGCCGTAGATTCACCAATGTCGATGGTACTCCGATCAAGTCGAGCAAGATTGCTCTTCTCAAGAAGTATATGAAGATGAAGAAGCTCTCGAGACTCTTGAAGAAGAAGTACAAGGGCTATGATGTCGCAGGTCACCGTGGTGTCGCGCAGGGTAAATACGAAGGTCTTTGCCCGTCTCCGGAACTCAAGCTTGCCCATATCGAAGGCGATAACCCGAACTTAAAGGATCTTTCGATGCCGTTCTCGGAATTCCTGAAACTCAACCACTGCGAAGATGCGGAACTTGTCTGGAAAGGCCCGTTCACTTCCTTCGGTTATGGTTACTTCGATGAAATTCCGGCAGCCTATGTTCTGAAGTATCTTGATGCCTTCACGGTCGCTCAGTTCCTCAACACCGGTTATCTCTGGACCTGGAAGAATGGTACCGAATCGATCTGGCAGGGCGTCAATGCCCACTTAAAGCATCCGGCGATCCTCAATTCCGAGATCACCGCGGTCGATAGAAGCGGTGACAAGGTCATTGTTACCATCAACGGAACCCAGAAAGAGGAGTTCGATAAGATTGTTCTCTGCACTCCGCTGGAACTCTTCCTCAAGTACGGTGATCCGACGGAGAAAGAGACGGAGCTCTTCTCCAAGATCCAGCATAAGGAATACTTCACCATGGCGGTCCGTCCGAAGGAAGAGGATGCTCCGGATATCTCCTACTACTATTTCGCCAACATGACTCCGGAGACCAGAGGTCACCTGATGGTCTTCTATCACAGATGGCCGGATTGCGGTCCGCAGCCTCTTGTCACCTTCACTTTACGTAACCACGAAGGTATGGAGGATGTCCCCTTCGAAGTCGCCAAGGAGACCACTCTCAAGGATATGGAGATCTCTCATCTTCCGGTCGAGAAGATCGAAAGAGTCGACGACTGGTATTACTTCCCGCATGTCGGAAGCAAGGACTATGCCGACGGCTGGTACGATAAGGTCGAAGCTATGCAGGGACAGAAGAACACCTACTATGCCGGTGAAGTCATGTCCTTCGGCGATATGGAAGAGACTGCTGAGTACTCGAAAGACCTCGTCCGTCGTTTCTTCCACGACTAATCAATTCTGTTCTGTCTGCATCTAACTGTTGAAAAAGACCGATCTGAGGGCTAAAAACCCTCGGTCGGTCTTCTTGTGGCTTATAGAGAAATTGGAGATTTTATCAAATGCCTGAACAATTCAAAACCTGCCGTTCTCAGTACCAAGGCGAAAAAGAGGTCCATAAGGAGATCCAGAAGCTCGCCCGGAGAATGACCGACTGCGTGACCCATAAGATCAAGGGAATCACCACCGAAGACGAAGAATACTGGTGTATGAGGGAAGTCCTCACCGATCAGATGGCCCATATCGCCAACAAGATGAAGATCCGTAAGTTCTACACGATCGAACAGCTCATCAAGATGAACAAGGATATCGAACCGGCGGAACTTCAGAAGATCATCGATCAGATGTCCGTGATCGGTATTCTCGAATACGACTATTCCGATTGCTATGACGATAACGGACCTACCAAAGCTCCGAGAACCAAGAGATGGAGAGTCCCTTACTATGTTCCGGGTGCGGCCGAACTTTTCAATTCCTCGAAAGATAGAGTCGATAAGAACCCTGCGGTCGCAAACGCCTTCGAACGTATGACCTTCCATCCTCTTGCCGGTATCACCGAGATGGTCCCTCCGGGAGGAGACGGTATCGGTATGCACGTCATCCCGGTCGAGGAAGCGGTCAAATTCGAAAACAAAGCCGTCAAGTTAGAGAAGATCTCCTATTGGCTTCAGAAGTATTCCGGTCACTTAGCTGCCGGTATCTGCTCCTGCCGTTACTCGAGAGCCAAATTAGGCGAAGGCTGTGTCGATGATATCAACGATTGGTGCATCCAGGTCGGTGATATGGCCGACTATGCCGTCGAAACCAACCGCGCGCATTACATCACCAAGGAACAGGCTCTGGATATTCTCAAGAAAGCCGAAGATAACGGCTTCGTCCATCAGATCACCAATATCGATGGGGAAACCAAGATCTTCGATATCTGCAACTGCGATGTCAAGATCTGCAATGCCTTACGTACCTCGATGCTTTTCAATACGCCGAACCTCTCCCGCTCTTCCTTCACGGCGAAAGTCGATCCTAAGCACTGCGCTGCCTGCGGACTCTGCGTCGAATCCTGCCCGGCCGGTGCAGTCAAACTCGGTCAGACTTTCTGCCATAAGGATGGAAGTGAAGTCACTTATCCGCAGGCGGTTTTACCGGATGCTATTAAATGGGGTAAATATGCCTGGGATGAAAACTATAGAGATACCGCTCGTTTAAGCGATACCTATTTGACCGGTTCTGCTCCTTGCAAAGCTGCCTGCCCTGCCCATGTTCCGGTTCAGGCATACTTACGTAAAGCCAAAGAAGGCAAGTATCAGGAAGCCGTCGAACTCATCAAGACCGCTAACCCGTTCCCTGCTGTCTGCGGAAGAGTCTGCAACAAGAAGTGCGAAGAAGCCTGCACGAGAGGTACGGTCGATCAGGCCGTCTCTATCGATGCGGTCAAGAAGTTCTGCGCGGATTATGATCTCAATGCGGAGCATCCGTTTGTTCCGGCTAAGGCGGTTCCTTCGGTGGAGGGATACCTTCCGGAGAAGATCGCTATCATCGGTGCCGGCCCTGCCGGTTTATCCTGCGCTTTCTATCTTGCCAAGATGGGCTTTAAGCCGACCGTCTTTGAAAAGCATGAACTCCCTGGCGGTATGATGGAATACGGTATTCCTTCCTATAAGCTCGATAAGACCGTCTTAGCGAAGGAAATCGATGTCATCAAGGAATTAGGTGCCGAGATCAAATGCGGTGTCGAAGTCGGAAAAGATGTCACCCTTGATGAGCTTAAGGCTCAGGGTTATAAGGCTTTCTACATCGCCATCGGTTGTCAGGGTGGAAGACGTCCCGGTGTTCCTGGAGACAATGCTCCGGAAACCGATATCGCCGTCCATTATCTTCAGGATGCGATGAGCAAGGGTCAGCCGGATTATACCGGTAGAGTCCTTGTCGTCGGCGGTGGTAACGTCGCAGTCGATTGCGCCCGTAACGCGGCCTTACGTCATTCTTCTCATGTCACGATGGTTTCTTTGGAAACTAGAGCGACCATGCCGGCCTCGGCTCAGGAAATCAAAGAGACCTTAGCCGATGGTGTCGATGTCGTAAACGGTTGGGGACCGCAGGAAGTCCTTCTTACCGAAGATGGTCATGTCAAGGGTGTCCGCTTCAAGAAGTGCTTATCCACCATCGATCCCGAAACCCATAAGTTCAATCCGAAATATGACGAAGCTCAGACCATGGAAGTCGCATGCGACTATGTCGTCTTCGCCATCGGTCAGGCGATCGAATGGGGTGACTTACTTAAGAACCATCCGATCTCCTTCTGGCACGGGAACTATCCGATCGCCGATAAGCTCACCTATCAGACCTCCGATCCGGATATCTTCGTCGGCGGTGATGTCTTAACCGGTCCGAAGTTTGTTATCAACGCCGTTGCTGCCGGTCACTTCGCTGCGGACTTCTTAGCAAGACACGTCCGTGAGCATGCTTCTATGACCATCGGTGCCGAACGTCATCACTTCATCCCGTTGGATAAAAACGATATCAAGATCGATGACTCCTATGACCATGCGGGCCGTCAGGAAGCTGAAGACCGTTTCGATAAGGCAGAACCCTTCAAAGAGCATGTTCCGACTCTTACGGAGGAACAGGTCAAGACCGAAACCAACCGTTGCTTATCCTGCGGAAGAGCTGTCGTCGATCCGCATAAGTGCATCGGTTGCGGTATTTGCACCACCCGTTGCCACTTCGATGCGATCCATCTCTTCCGTGATCATCCGGAAATGACCGATATGAGAAAAGCGGAAAACAAGATCTCCGGTCTTGCCGGCTATGCGATCAAGCGTGAATTCAAGATCATCGCTCACTCCGGATCGAAAGAGGCGAAGATGATGAGAGCCAAGCGCAAAGCCTACAACAAGGCTACCAAGGAGTTCCATAAGACCCATCCGGATACCGGTAACGCCATCACGGAGGAACAATACTTCGGGAAAGCCGAGACGAAGTAGTTCTCCATGCACGAGCTCGGAATCGTCGTCAAAGTCATTGACATGGTCGAAGACTTCTGCGAGAAGAACCATATCGAGGAAGTCGAAGGTCTCGACTTAGAAGTCGGGGAAGTCTCGACTGTAGTCCCTTCTTACTTTGAAGACTGCTACAAGTGGGCGATCAAAGAGACGAAGCATATGAAGCACTGCGTGCTTCATATCATCCCGATCGAAGCAAAGTCCTACTGCAAAGCCTGTGAGAATACCTTCTCTACCACCAAATACGGTAAGAAATGCCCTCACTGCGGAAGTGAAGACACTTATCTTCTCTCGGGAGAGGATGTGATGATCCGCTCCGTAAAAGTCAAAGAAGATAATAAAGAAGAGACGAAAGCATAGCTTCTAAGAGCTGTTCTATTCCTGGTACCTCAGGAGAGAGCAGCTCTTTTCCGTATCCCCTTGTTTTGGTAGAATAGGGAAGCTATGGAAAACGAAGAAAAAGAAGAGAAGAAAGAAAAAGAGAAAAAACCGAATCAGAAGACGATTCTGGCTTTCAGCGATAGTAAGAAAGCGGAGGTCGATAAACGGAACCGGCCGAAACCGAAACTGCGGAAAGGTAGCTCTGTTGCTATCCTCGTCATGTTTTCTCTTTCCTTCTTGCTTCTTTTAGCGGCAATCGTCTTACAGATCCTTTCTATCTTCGGGTTCGAAGGGATCAAGGAAGCCTATAACACGATTGTCATCGTGTTAGTAGTGATGGTGGTCTTCTCTGTTTTACTTGCTATCCTCTTGACGAAGCTTGATAAGAACCATACAAACTAATAATAGATATCGTCTTTCGCGAAAACCCTAGGGAAAAGAAGCTTAGAACCTAGGGCTTTTTCTATAATGGAAGTAGCCCTAGTTAAGGAGATAACCCTATGAAGAACAAAAGAAAAATGAAGTTTCTTCCCTTGCTTCTCAGCTTCTTTCTGGTTTCCTGTGTCAATCAGAGAAAAGTAGAACCTTCTTCCCCTTCTTCCGGAGATTCGAATGAAATCGCCTCTTCTCCTCTTCCGGAAGAGAAAAGAAGCAAGATTCTTTATCTTTCCGATGCTTCAAGAGTAGCGGATATAAACGATGTAAAGACAAGATTCTATTCTGCTTACGGAAACGAGGAAGCGGATATCGATTTCACTTTTGATCTTGCTATGTATCCTAGCAGTATCGAGAATCTCGAACCCTACGATCAGATCGTTCTCAGCGATGTCGATGTCTCGAAAGTGCAGCAGAAAGATACCTTCTTATCTGCTTTAAGAAACTTTGTCGAAGAAAAAGGAAAATCTTTGTTTACCTTTGGCAATGTATTACCTCTGGAATCTCTTACTCCTGACGAAGAAGAGACTACCGGAGAGGATTCCTCTTCTTCTTCCACAGAAGAACCTACTCCCTTAGTAACAACCACTTTTAATGAAATGCTACCTCTTCAGTATGACTATGCGGCTTCGCATGCTATCTGCTTATTGATTGATAACTCAGGCTCTATGGATTCGGATAACCGTATGACGAAGGCGAAACAGGGCGCTATCGCCTGCTTGGATATTCTTTCCGAAAAGGACTACATCTCCATCGTCACCTTCTCCGATACCGGTAAGACCGTTCAGGCTTTAACC
>ONBI01000025.1 GCA_900316035.1 uncultured Eubacteriales bacterium | reverse complement strand
ATAAGAAGCGTAGGCATAAGCCCATTCCGACATTTCGGAAGCATTCTGTCCAAGATCCGGAATGACGTTGCCATCGAGATGGAGAAGCATCAAGTCGATTGTGTCTTTCGACCATCGCGAAGAGTTGTAGTCGAAAGAGGAAGAAGTTTCACTGCTGGAAGTCGATTCTTCTTCAACGGAAGAGACCGGAATAGAAGAAACCGGAGTCGAGGAAGGCTTCGAAGACGAGGATGAGGTGGACGAAGAAACAGATGGCGCGGGCGAACTGGAAGTTACGGCCGGCGAAGATGTTTTGTCGTTTTCACAGGCAACAAGACCACAGCAAGTAAAGAGCAGTAAAAGGATTGATGTTGATTTTTTCATAAGGGTATCCTCCTTGGCTTTCAATTTAATAGAGAGAATTCCGAGGTGGAATAAAGAAAAATCAAAACCATTGGTAAAGCCACAAAGTAAGCGCTTTACAGGCTCAAAAACGTACTTTTAGCGATGCTAAAATTGTTAAAAAAGCTTAAGCGAATCTTATAAAAAACCACTTTTCTCTGTGTTCGTATGACTTGTTTTTTCACCGAAAATGAAAAAGCAGGAACCTGTTTTCATGGGGTCCCTGCTATACGTTTTATAAGAAGAAAAACTACTTCTCTAAGCCTAAAAGTTCTTTGGCTAACGCGCCGCCTAAAGCAGCGTTGTTCTCAATAAGAGCCATATTGGTCTCTAAGGATTTACCACCCGTAAGACCGACAAGCTTCGATAAAAGATACGGAGTGACATCCTTACCATGGATGTTATCTTTCTCCATCATCTTAATGGCTTCTTCGATTCTTTCTTCGACCCAATCCGCATCAAGCGAATACTTCGAGGGAACCGGATTGAGAATCAAAGAACCCTGATTGAGACCTAAGACCTTGTTGTTATGGAGAATCTTGGCTAATTCAAGTGGAGAATCCGCCCACTGTTCCAAATCGTATTTCGAAGTAGAGGTATAGAAGAGCGGAGCTTTCTTCGTCTTATAGCCGATAACCGCGATACCCTGCGTTTCCAGATACTCGAGGGTACGAGGGATATCGAGAATTGCCTTCGGACCGGCGCAGATGACATTGACATCGGTCTTAGCAAACTCGTTGAGGTCGCTGGAGACATCCATGGTTTCATTGAAACCGCGATGGACACCGCCGATACCGCCGGTAGAGAAGACACGGATATGAGCTTTCTTGGCTAAGATCATGGTAGCGGCAACAGTAGTCGAACCATTGAGACCTTTGGCGATGCAATAAGGAAGATCTCTGCGGGAGACCTTCATCGCATTCATGTTCTTACCTAAATCTTCGATTTCGGCTTTGGTAAGACCGATCTTGATTTCACCGTTGATGATACCGATGGTATAAGGTTCGCCACCGTTTTTGCGGATAGCATCCTCACAGGCAAGAGCGCATTCGACGTTCTGCGGATAAGGCATACCATGGGTTAAGACAGTCGTCTCTAAGGCAACAGCAGGACGGCTAGAGAGATCGGGAAGATGAGCTAAATTTTCTTCTAATGTCATAATGAATATTCTCCCTTTATTAGAATCACTTTTTCTGGAACTGATACGTAATCAGATGCGAATACGTCTCGCCTTTCTTCAATAATATAGAAGAGGAGATTGGGAAGTTCTCCGGTTCAATCGCAATACCTCTTCTCTTCATCGTGGTGAGATGAGGATTGTTCTTGAAAGCCATCGGAACAAGAGTAGAATCGACATAGATATTTGCTGCTTCAAAATCGGTGAAGCAGGAAATCTTAACTTTCGGGGTATCGAGAACCACCTGAGGTTCCGCTAACGTCTTCTTATCAAAAAGGAAGCAATGGTCTAAAGTTCCTACCGCAGGAAGGTCTCTTTCAATCTCATCGAGTTTCACTTTGAGAGATGCTCCTTCGCGAAAATCAAGAGCATCCGGAACCATTGCGGTACCACCGATCAATAAGGAATGTGGAGCGAAGATACCGACCTTGCTCGCCTTGACTGTAAGCCAATACGGATTGACATCTTCCTGATTTGTGATGTTCCAGTACATATGGTTGGTGATATTGACGAAAGTATCCTCATCACTGGTCGCTTCATAACGGAGAGAGAACACATTGAGATCTCTCGACATCTTGTAGATGACTTTTAAAGTAAGGTTACCGGGGAATCCGCATTCCCCATCCGGAGAAAGTCTTGTGAAGACTAAGGAAATCGAATCCTTATCTTCCTGATAGGTTGCTTCAAAAGGTTGATAAGAGAAAGATTTCAGAAAGCCACCATGAAGGCAGACATTGGAACCCGGATTCTCTTCATCGAGAGAATAAGGTTTTCCGTTGAGAGTGCCTTTGGCGACATGTCTTCCGGCAAACCGACCTAAGGTCTTGCCGAAGAACTGCGGAGAGGAGAGATAATCTTCGTCTTTATCCGGAGTCAGAAGCAAAGGAATATCGTCTAAGGTAAGATATCTTACGCCAGCACCTAAAGTGGAGAAGACGCCTCTTAACCCTTTGCCGTTATCTAAGACAAGAAAGCCTGAATCACTTCTAGCCATAACGCATCCTCCTAGCGGTTGTGATTATAAGATTTTCAAAGAAAAGAAAGAAGACTTTCGCCTTCTTTCTTTGTCTTTCGCTTAAAAACGATAGAATTATTCGGCTTTCTTCGCTTCTTCGGCAGGAGCTTTTGCTTCTTCTTTCGACGCTTCCGCCGGAGCCGAAGTCGGGGCATTCGGAGCCTTTAATAAGCCCTTCTTGAAGGCGTTATAACGGAAATCGAGATCATCGGCGAAGAAGGAGGTGGCATGTTCGTTGAACTTCTCCGGATTTTCTCTCATCATGGTGCGGATACGTTCGCAGGCATCTTTCTGTTCCTGTGTCCAAGCCTGTGAAAGCTTGAGTTCATTGGTGAAGACATCCTGAACTAAGATGATGCCCTGCTTCGGATCGCCCTTCTTAGCGAAGAAAGCGAAACGGGTCTGGGTTTCCGGATCATCGTAAACCATCTGGGATTCGAAATCGGTCTTAGTGCCATCCTGGGCGTTGAGAGTGATGTTGGCTTTGGCACCCTTGGAAGGATCCAGTAAGTTCGTTCCATCCTTGATCGTACGATAGGAAGGAAGAAGACGGGCCTGAAGAAGCTCGCTCATCATATTGACACGGGTACGGATAGTCTCATCGTTACCGATGATAAGACGGAGATGCTGGCTGTCCGGAGTGACCGAGAAAAGATACTGGCCACCGAAAGAGACCGCGACGCAGGAGACGAAGAAGATCTTCGTCACATAATCGAAATAACGATAGATTTCGATCATGGTGATATCACGTCCGACCGAGGACTTCAGTTTGATTTCGACACCGTTATCCGGAAGATGGTTCTCAAGGACGATGGTGTATTCCGGAGTCTCACCGGTGATCAGCGGAGCTTTTTCTAAGCCTAAGCTCGGCTTGACCTCCGTGTTGTAATGACGGGTGAGTTCGACCGCATGCTGAATATCGGTGTTCTCTTTGATTTCACCGCTGGCTTTATCGAGTTCAAAAATACGATAGACAAGAGACGGCATATCGTCGGAGAGGCAATAATAGGTATCCTTGTCATCACCTTTTTCTTCGTAGACAACCTGAATACGGGAAGTGCGCTTGAACGGGAAATTCTGTGCATTCTTGTCGGCAACTTCCTGAATCTTCTGCTGGATTTCTTCTTCGGTCATGAGATAAGTGCTCCTTTGAATAGCTTTCACACACAATAGACTGCTCTCTATTATACCGATTCTCTTTTTTGATTTCCACTTTTTAAAAGCAAGCGCTAACAACGCCGAATTTATCGGGTTTAAGAAGAATAAGAAAAACAAAGATAACGCTTACCTTTTGGTATAAGCCTGACGAAAAAGTAAGAGCATAAAAGAAGTTTCTGCTTTTCTATAAGGGAAGAGACGAAGAAGGGAAGAAAGAGTCAGCCTGAAATCAGATATCTTTGATCTGCCAATCGATTTCGCTTAAGCCTTTCTCTTTGAGATAGGCGTTAGCCTTTCGGAAACAATCGGATCCTAAGAATCCTTTGTTTGCTCCTAAAGGAGAAGGATGGGAAGTTTTGAGGATACAGGCCTGAGGATCACGGATCTTCTCGCCTTTTCTTTTTGCAAAGTTTCCCCAAAGGAGATAAACAATCGGTTGAGAGAGAGAATCGATGTATTCGATTACATGATCCGTAAAGGTCTGCCAACCGAAGAGAGCATGGGAATTGGCTTCGCCTTTTCTTACAGTCAAAGAGGCGTTAAGAAGCAAGACACCCTGTTTTGCCCAAGGAGTCAAATCCCCATTGTGTTTTGGAATCGGATATCCGTATTCGCTCTGTAATTCCTTATAAATATTGAGAAGAGAAGGGGGAAGTTCTGCACCCTGAGGTACCGAAAAACAGAGTCCATCGGCAAGTCCCGGATTGAAATAAGGATCCTGTCCGATGATGACCGCTTTTACTTGATACGGAGAGACATAACGGAAAGCTTCATAGACGTTCTTAAGAGGGGGATAGACGGTTTCCGTAGCATAGGCATTGGAAACTTTCTGCATCAGAGTAGAGAAGTAACTCTGATCTTTTTCTTCTTCGAGGAAAGTCTCCCAGGAAACAGGGAAAGAGAGAAGTTCTTTTTCGATTTCATTTTCGGTCATCGTCTTTTTCCTTCTTTCCTTCGACTTCCCGTTTCTTCTTTTCAAAAAGAAGAATATCTTTCACCATCGAGTAACCTAAAACAATCACAGCCAATCCTGCCAGTGCAATCGCGACATCGGCATAGATGACCCATTTATATAAATAACAGATAAAAATGGAGACTCCGAGAATCACCAAAGAGACAAGAAACAATAAAACGGAAGGATGTTCGCTGATTCGAAAACGCATGTTAGAATGCTCCCTTTTGTTGAGTAGCATTATAACAGGTTCTCAAAGGAACTAGTGAAGCGAAAAAAAGACTGATCCGAAGACCAGTCTCCATAAAGTTATTACTTCTTTTCGCCGTCTTTGAACCACTTCGACTTGATGAAATCGAGAGTGTCATCGAGGTTCTCTTCTTCCATGGCAGCGATAGCGAAGAGATAGGAAGGCATCTGTAATGCCTGATCCGGATCGAATTCGATATCCTCTCCGACATGTCCCTGACCATAGACGATGTAATAACGGTTGTTGGCAAGCAGAAGAAGCTTGTCGTCTTTAACAACTAAGATGTTACCTTTCATTTTCATAGAACGTTCCTCCTTATAGAAGGTTGCCCTTTTGCAACCACTTAATAATATCAATTTCTTTTCTTCGCTTTCAAGGGAGTAAGAGGTTTCCTACTTTACGAAAGAGGTTACGAAGAGACGTTTTCCCTGACTTGTAAATAAAGAGTTTCTCTCCTTGTGCAGAGAGCACATTAAAAAATTTTTCCTCCTTCAAAAAAGTAAACTTTCTACGGTTTTCTCTCACCCCCATTATTTCCTATTTCTCCCTAGACTTGAAGAAAAGAAAGAGATAACTTTTTCTTCCTCTCTTCTTCAAGTTGTTTACTTCTGCAAAAAGAAAGAGAATCGGGTGCTATAATGGCTTCGTTTCTAAGAAGGAAGAAAATCATCTATGTATCAAGAATTGCAGAAAGGTTGGTTAGAAGTTATCTGTGGCCCGATGTTCGCTGGTAAAAGCGAAGAGCTGATCCGCAGAGTCAAAACACTGAGCTACGCCCATCAGAAAATCATCGCCTTCAAACCGGCGATCGATAACCGTTACGATAAGACTGCTATCGCTTCTCACGATGGAGAAAAGTATCAGGCTTATGCGGTAAAAACTGTTCAGGATATCGAAAAATCCGTCACTCCCGATACCCAGGTAGTCGCTATCGATGAAGTTCAGTTCTTCGGTCCGGAGATCGTCTCTCTCTGCGAAGAATTTGCTGACCGTGGTATGCGTGTCATCGTCGCGGGTTTAGATACCGACTTCCGTGGCGAACCTTTCGGTCCCATGCCGGAGCTTTTAGCAAGAGCCGAATTCGTCACTAAGCTTTCCGCTGCCTGTACGGTCTGCGGCTGTGCTGCCACCAGAACCCAGCGTTTAGTCAACGGAAAACCGGCAAACTACGATGATCCGATCATCTTAGTCGGAGCTAAGGAATCCTACGAAGCCAGATGCCGCAAGCATCATATTGTTCCGAATAAGCCGAAGCATACGATTGATTAAGAAACTCGGTTAGCCTTCAAAAGCTAACCTTTTTCTTTGTTACATTTTTTCGCTTCTTCGTGGATTTTACCCTGTTTCGAAACCGCGCATTTGTTACAATATACCCAAACCTTAATTGACTCATGAAAACAGCAAACAGCACAAAAAGAAAAACAAAGGAACGGGTGAAAAAGACACCTAGTCCGAAAATAGCCAAAGAAGAAGTCAAAGCCGATGTTGTAGAAGAGAAGAAACCGGTTGAAGAAGTCTCTGCCACGGAAAAGAAAACGGAAGTCAAAGAGACTTCTCTTTCGGATTCGAAAGAAGGGACGCCTGAAGAAGAAAAACCTTCCGAAGAGGCGACTATTACGAAAGAAGAAGTCCCCCCTGTTAAAGAACCGGAAGAAAAACCCGTAGAAGAAACAAACCAGGAAGAAGAACAGAAGCCGGTAGAAGAATCTTCCGATTCCGATAAAAAGAAAGACAAAAAGAAACCGAAAAAAGAAGATACCCAGCCTTTTTTTGCTTTCGGTAAGAAACGGAAAGAAGTCCCTCCGGTCGATCCCGATAAAGCGACTCTGCAAAGACAGATTCCTGTGGATATCGAGCGTTTCACTCCGGATGCTACTCAGGGCTTAACGGATGAACAAGTAGCAAAACGTGTCGAAGAAGGGATGACCAACGCCTCCAAGAACAACAACTCCAAATCCATTGGGCGAATCATCTACGATAACGTTGTCACTTACTTCAACATGCTGCTTTTAGCAATCGCCATCGTCTTGATTGTCTTCCAGCAGTATATGCAGCTCACCTTCTTAGTCATCGCTATCGTCAATACCATCATCGGTATCGTTCAGGAAATCAATGCCAAGAGAACTATCGACAAACTCCGCCTTGTCACCTCTTCTCAGGTTGAAGCCGTCCGCAATGGCAAAAACGTTGTCATCTCTACCGATGAACTTGTTCTCGATGATATCTATCATCTGCATAATGGTGATCAGATTCCGGCCGATTCCATTCTTCTCGAAGGGAAAATCGAAGTCAACGAATCTTTGTTGACCGGTGAATCCAGACCTGTACCGAAGAATCCGGGCGATAAGATCTTCGCCGGTTCCTTCGTTGTCTCCGGTGCTACGACCGTACGCGCAGATCTCATCGGCGAATACAGCTATGTCTCCGGAATCCAGGCCAAAGCCAAAGAGTTATCCAAACCGAAATCGGAGATTGTCCGCTCTCTCAATGGCCTCATTAAGGTCATCGGCATCATCATTATTCCTCTCGGTGGTTTCACCTTCTGGACGCAGTGGATGTATTACTGGAATCAGGCAGCTTCGGCCATGGCTCCGGTCAATTCCTGGAACGTTGCCGTCAATGCCGTTAAAGCTACCGCCGGTTCCATGGTCGGTATGATTCCTTCCGGTATGTATCTTCTCACCTCTATCGCTCTTGCCAGTTCCATTGTCACCCTCTCGAAGAAAAACGCTTTGGTCCAAGACCTTTATTCCGTCGAGATGTTAGCGAGAGTCAATGTTCTTTGCCTCGATAAAACCGGTACTCTCACCGATGGTACGATGAAAGTGGATGAGATCTTGATGATTGACTCTCAGTACGAGATGCCGAAATTGATGGGTTCTTATCTCAATGCCTTCCCCGAAAGCAACCAGACTTCCATAGCGCTCACGCAGCGTTATCCGCTCCGTAAGGATTACGCCGTTCTTGAAACCTTGCCTTTCTCCAGTGCGAAGAAATATTCCGCTGTGGAATTCAATACTATCGGTACTTTCTTATTAGGAGCACCGGAATACCTCTACAAAGGAAAAGATAAAACCTTACTGGATTACATCAGTCAGAAGGAAGCCAATGGTTATCGTGTCGTCATGCTCTGCCATGCTTCCGGTTCCATCCAGGATGGAAAAATAAACGGCAATATTGCTCCGGTTGCGGTCTTCACTCTCGAAGACCATATCCGTGAAGAAGCTCCCGCTACCATCGATTGGTTTGTCAATAACGGTGTTGAAATCAAAATCATCTCCGGAGACAACCCTCTCACGGCCAGTGAAATCGCTAAGAAATGCCATGTTCCGCATGCGGAGCAGTGCATCTCCTTAGAAGGTCTGAATGAAACCGAAGTTGCCGATATCGTTAACAAATATACCGTCTTCGGCCGTGTCTCTCCGGAACAGAAAGCAATCATCGTCAAAGAGCTGAAAAAGCAAGGTAAGACCGCCGGTATGACCGGAGATGGTGTCAACGATATTCTCGCGATGAAGAATGCCGATTGCTCCGTTGCTATGGCAAACGGCTCGAGCGCTGCAAGAAATGCGGCGAACTTAGTTCTTCTCGATTCTAACTTCGCTTCGATGCCGCTCGCTGTTCAGCAGGGAAGAAGAGCTATCAACAACATCCAGCGATCTTCGGCTCTTTACCTGATGAAGACCATCTTCACTATCGTCTTTACGATCATTGTCTTACTCACCTATCTCAATAAGGGTAATGGTATCAAGTATCCGTTTGATCCGAACAACCTCTTAGTCACCGAGATGATCTGCATCGGTTTTGTCTCTGTTTTCTTAGCCGTTCAGAAAAACGATTCTCCGATCACCGGTCACTTCTTACGCAACACCTTCGCCAGAGCAATACCAGCAGCCTTCTGTCTGATCCTCGCAATCGGTATGAACTATGTTCTCGGCTATGTCTCCGGTAATCTCCTTGATTTACAGGGTGGTTCTGCCGCTACTATGACCGCCTATGATGAGATGTCCTTTAAAACACTGAACTCCCTTACCATGACCGCTATCGCCTTAGGTATGGCATATAG
Source organism: uncultured Eubacteriales bacterium (assembly GCA_900316035.1). Taxonomy (GTDB): domain Bacteria; phylum Bacillota_I; class Bacilli_A; order RFN20; family CAG-288; genus Enterosoma. The sequence continues at coordinate 13,861 of ONBI01000025.1, read as the reverse complement.
CTGCTGTAAACCGATGTTCCCGCTATCGAACTCCCAGAATCGTTACCGAGCCATTATGTACATGATCACCATCTTCTTTGTCTGTATCATGGTCTTCGTCTTCGGTTCGATTCCGGCTACAACCGATAAATACATCTCGCTCTGCGATCAGTTCGTCGGTATCGATTTCCACTATCTGAATAAGACTATGTGGTTGCTGCTTATCATTTACCTAACCGGTGGAGGAGCACTCCTCAACGCGCTTGTCCATCTCACCGAAAGTCCGGAAGGTATCTGGGGTTCTAAGAAGAAAGAAACCACCAGCAATCCGATGTAAAAAGAAAGCTGTCCGTCAAGAATCTCCTTTGTTTGAGAATCTGTTAACGGACAGCTTTTTCGCTAGGCAAATCACAGCCTAACCACGAAGAGACATTTTTTCAAAGTTTTAAACTGAGTTTACTATCGTAATTTCAAGTTTTAGCTTATTTACGTGTCAATATTAGTCACTTTTTTAAAACCTATAATAAAACTTCCAAATAGGTTTTAATTTGCTTTTTTTGGAAAATCCGGACATATAACTTGTATTGTTGTAATGAGATTGTCTTTTTTCTAAATTTCTTCCAAGGCAATGGAATGGGTAAGCATAATCACCACCTTTCCCAAACAAATTGACCTTTATACCGATATTACGCAGGATTTTGATTCGAATGTCTGCTCTTCAATTATTACTTGAATCAACAAGTTTAGGAATAATCTCGTCAAGATCCCCATCCACACAAAGAGAACGCTTCTCAATTTCTTTCGGGCAATAAGCTTCCCCTTTATTGATACAGATATAGAAGGCATGGAAATTCTGATATGTGTATTTCCAAAAAGGATACTTGATGATACCAGGGGTATTCATACCGACACCGAGTTCCAGATAAACAACCTTCTTATCGCGAACTTTATCTAAGAAAGAATAATAACGTCGGCAGGCTTGATGCCAGCCTTTATCTTCGACAAAGCTTTCATCACAGCGGAGATTCATCACCATCTTCTTTCCGTCTTCCGTTCTCGGTAACATCGAAGTCGGAATCTTATGTGTCACAGGGTCAATATGAGGAAGAACACTTCTTACCCATTCTTCGTTATCATAGGTCTTCTGATCGCTAGGATCCTCGCTCTGGAAAAGACCGTAGTCTCCCTGCGTATAGAAAAGACGTTCTTTATCGAATCCAGAAAGTTGGAATTGATGGTCGACATTGGTAGTCAGGACAAAATAGTCCTTATCTTTAACAAGATTCAATATCTCTTTATATAAAGGTTTTGCTCCGTCTTTATACCGGTTGAGATAGATAGCAAGAGCCCAATATCCCCAGAACTCCTCTTCGCTCTCAAAAGGAGCAAAGCCGGCGGAATACATATCGTTGACACCGTATTTATCGGTCAGATAAGAAAAGTATTTCTGGAAAGTAGCTCCTCCGTATTCAAAACCGGCAGCAGCCGATAATCCGGCTCCTGCTCCGATAAAGAGAGCATCGGCATCTTTGATTTTCTCAGCGATTGTTGTTAATGGTTCTTTCATAAACTTCTTCATCCCTTTTGGAAAAGACATCAAACACGACTTTTAAAGTAGGATCCTCTTCTTCGATGAATTTCTTACAGGTAGAATAAGCAATCTTCGAAGCTTCTTCGATTGGGAAACCATAAAGGCCAGTAGATAGAGAAGAGAAAACCAAAGTCTTGAGATTTCTTCTCTTTGCTTCTTCTAAGCAAGAAAGATAGCAGGAAGTTAAGTCTTCTCTATCTTTCTCGGTCAGTCTTCCGTGTACCTGAGGGCCGACCGTATGGAAAATATACTTAGCCGGTAAATTGTAACCGAGCGTCACCTTCACTTTCCCAACCGGTTCCGGTTTTCCTTGTTCCTTCATGATCTTCATCAAATCTCTTCTTACTTCTAATCCGGCAGCCGAGTGGATAGCGTTATCGACACATCCGTGAAGAGGGACAAAGCAACCTAATAACTCTTCGTTACCGGCATTGACGATAGCATCGGCTTTGACTGCTGTGATATTCCCTCGGTAAATCGATAAAGAGGAATTCAGAGACGAAGTATCGAAAATTTTCTTTTTCTTAAGTTCTTCCTGTAAGAAAGCATCTTGTTTCTCGTAGAATGTATTGTCTAAAGAAACCGGCATGGTGATATTCATCAAAGCACGGACTTTATCTTTCTTGGATAAAGGTAAATCCACCATAGTGACGTTATTCACTCTTTCGAGTGTTTCTATAAGATAATCTTCATACATCGTTGTACACCTCCTCTACTAATAAGAATAGGAAGGAGGCTTTGACCCCCTTCCTATTTTAAACAATTCAGCTTACTTACCGATAACCGCGAAACGTTCCTGATTGTGCTTGGGCGAAACGATCTCATCGACCATAGCGATAGCATAGTCGGCATAAGAGATAGCGGAGACACCCTTTGCATTGACAAAGTAATCTTCTCCACCTTCCAGATAAGAACCGGTACGGGCACCTTCCGCCTGGAAGTCCGCTGCCGGAGAAAGATAGACCCAATCAACATCTTTGACGGTGCGGAGATAGTTCAAAGTTTCCTGATGAACCGAAGCGACAAGCTTGAAGGACTCCGGGAAAGTAGGAAGCATAGCGACGGTAGTCTTATGTTCCTTATCGACGAATAAGGATCCGGCACCACCGACAACAAGAAGACGGGTCTTGGAACCGGCTAAGACAGAGACAAGATGCTTAGCACCATTGGGAATGTTCGGAGCCTTGGCCTCGGTCCAACCACCGATAGCATCTACAACGACATCGAACTTCGTCAAGTCGGAAGTACGGAGGGTATAGACATCCTGATTGATCTCGGTGACATCTAATCCACGGCTCTTGGCTTCCTTAACGATAGCAGCACCGACTCTTCCCTTAGCAGCGATAAGAGCGATTTTCATAGTTTGATTTCTCCTTTATTTTTCTGTCCCCTTTTCCTGAGGGCGGCAATAGTTTAAAATAATGGTGTTATTTCGTTAAGTACGCACTATAAAGTGGTATAGTATCTAAAAAGAAACTATTGCGTAACTATCGCAATTTAAGAGGATAAAAATATGCAAGAAAAAGAAAAATTACCTGCTTGTCCTGTGGAAACTGCCTTGTTATTTCTCAAAGATAAATGGCAGGTTCTCATCTATCGGGAACTGTTGACAGGAACCAAGAGATTCAGTGAACTGAAAAAGGCGTTAGCTCCGGTTTCCCAGAAGATGCTCACTCAGAACTTGAGAGAACTCGAAGAAAGAGGAATGATTGAGCGGAAGGTCTATCCCGTGGTTCCTCCGAAGGTGGAGTACTCTCTTACTCCTTTAGGAGAGACAATGGCTCCGGTCATCGATGCCTTAAAGCATTGGGGCGAGATGTATAAAGCAAAGAATAAAGAATAAGGATGCACAGGGCTATTAAGTCTGTAAGCATAAAATTTGGAGCTATATCTCCGTGTACCATTCCGAAAATTCCGCTCATGCCCCTGTTGTCCAACTAACAGGACCCAATCAATCTGTGGCTACCCTTTTGTATTTGCACTTATTTCTTAAACAACTCAGAATGGGAACCCAGCCGATATAACATTAAAACAAGCACATCTCCGCGAATCTCATAAATGAGCAGCCAATCAGGTTCGATATGGCATTCACGAGTACCTTTATAGCTGCCTGCGAGGTCATGGTCTCTATACCCTGCATCAAGCGTGCCACCATTTGCCAGAATTTCAATTACCTCAAACAGTTTATCAAGGCTTTTATTTTGTTTCTTTGCAAGCTTTAATTCCTTCTTAAACTGGTTTGTAAACTGCACATCATATTTCATTCTTCAAGAGCCTTCTTTAGATCGTCCATACTGGAATATCTGGGTGCAGTAGGATCAGACATCATTTTTCTTCCTTCCTCAATCGCAGCAGCGGTTGTGTCATTAGGCACATCAAGTTTCAATTCAAAAGGAATGCCTTGATCGCGGATAACTGTTCTCAGAAAAATATTTACGGCGGTCGTCATATTCAAGCCAAGTTCATTAAAGATTTTTTCTGCCTGATCCTTAACCGCCTTCTCCGTTCTAATGTTCAAATTTGTTGTTGCCATACAAAGCACCTCCATTCAAAAGTATTATACATATTTTTTGTTTATTATCATTACAATGTCATTACGAAATATGTTAGTATTACGTTAAATCATCCTATGTTTGCTGTTCCCTGCAGTTTCTCATATATCGCCAGGTCACTGTCCATAAAGACATCGAAGATCACTTTCTTCATACAGCTGTACGGATGCTCATAGTCGATTTCATTTCTGGCACGAAGTTATGTTCCCGCGAACGTATGTTCGATACTTATCAACACAGCCATGAAGAGGGACAAAACAACCTAATAATTCTTCGTTACCGGTCATCGATGCCTTGAAGCATTGGGACGAGATGAACAAGGCAAAGAATAGAGAATAAGAACACGCGTGTGCGGAAAACTTCTTTCTGGACTCTTTTTCTTGTTGAAGTATTTTCTTTTTAGTTTCGGTTCCTATTTCAACACTATAATAGTGGTATTGAAAGGGGTTACATCTATGACAGAAAACAACGTGAAAGCAACTGCCGTAAAGAAGAAACATAAGGGATTGTGGTGGAAAATTCTGCTGATTGTTTTAGCCGTTATTATCGTGGTTCCGCTTCTTTTTGTCGGTATTGTCACGGCGATGAATAAAGGAAGAGGAGATAGAACAAAGAAGGATACCATCACCAATACTACTGGGTTAGTACAGTCCGAAGGAACTTCTCTTTACGATAAAGACGGAAAACGTCTGATCTTAAGAGGAGTCAATGCCGGAGGTATGCTTGTCACCGAAGGCTGGATGGTTCCTTATAGCTGCGGAGAAAAAAGAGACAAGAACGGGAATATTATCTACAATAGGGACAATATCCCTACCTATCCTACTTTGACGGAAGAAGAAGCAATAGAAGGATTCTTATCGAATCCGAATCTTACGGAAGAACAGCGAAAAACCATTGTCGACACCTATCGTGCAAATTGGTTCAGCGAAGAAGACTTCAAGACCGTCAAGAATGAACTGGGAATGAATGCTATTCGTCTTCCTTTCTATTATCTTAATATCCTCAATGAAGACAAAGAAACAAAGACTTTTACCCGCAAGAGCGAAGAGGAAGCCTTCTCTTATTTCGATTGGTTCTTAGAGCAATGCGAAAAGAATGAACTCTATCTGATTCTCGATCTTCACGGAGCACCCGGAGGCAATAACGGCTACGAGCATAGCGGTCAGATGAACAAGGATGATCTCTGGCGAGAGGAAACCTATATCAACGCTACCGTTGATTTATGGAAATATATCGCTACCCATTACACCAAAACCAAACCGGAACTGGGAAAATGGATTGCTACCTATGATCTTATCAACGAACCCTGTGCCGATCTGGATGACCAGAACGGCGGAACCAAGAAAGTCTGTTTCGATGTTTTTGATCGGATCTATAAAGGAATAAGAGAAGTAGGCGATAACCATGTCATCACCATGGAAGGCGTCTGGGATTTCACCAACTTTGCCAATCCCAAAGATTATGGTTGGACCAATATCCAATACGAATTCCATCAATACAACTGGCAGGCTTCCAAGATTCCGGAATGGCTCTTTGAAGACTACTATGAACTGAAAATCTGGGGTCACTATTACGATGTCCCTTACTATTGCGGAGAATTCACCTGTTTCGATGATGAAGGCGTCTGGAAAGAAAGAATGTCTCTCTACGATAAAAGAGGTTATTCTTATACCCTTTGGAACTATAAGATCATCTCGTTAGGTTGGTGGACGACCACCTGGGGTGTAAAAAACATCATTCTGAATCTTCAGAACGGTGGAACCAAAGTCAATCTGAAGAGTGCTACCTATGACGAACTTCTTGCGATGGCGAAAAGTGTCAACAGCAAGAACTGCCAGAATTCGAATACTTATACCTATTGGAGAAATTATTTCTCCCTGAATTAGACAGCGAAAGAAGGCTCTGGATACACAAACAGAGCCTTTTTCCTACCTTAAAACCAACAACCGCTGATTTTTGATAAATCAGTTCTTGCAATGGGGAAAATGTCGTGCTATCATTTACAAGCACGATTTCAAATGGATCCTTAGCTCAGTTGGTAGAGCAACTGACTCTTAATCAGTGGGCCAAGGGTTCAAGTCCCTTAGGATCCACCATCGTGAACACAGAAGACGGGCTTCGGCCCGTCTTTTTTCGTTCTTCAACTAAAAAGCTTTTTTCAATCCTTGACAATCATATCCGAAAAGCGCTCGCTCCGGATTATTTCTCCCGCTATATCTGGGACAAAGATATCGCCTTAGAAAAAGTCGATGAGAACGGAAAAACTCTGATCACGGAGACGGATTTCCGTGACTTGGGTGTCTCTTTTGAAGGAAGCGATTTCGCTCAGATCAGCAAGGAGTCGGCAGATTACGAGATGCAGGAGTGCTCTAGAAAGGGCATCCGTATCCGATCGAAAGAAGAGAAAAGCACGAGCTTTGCTTCCATGACGATCTTTTTTAACACATGGGCTGATAACGATGGAAGCTATTGTACAACCGGTGGATATTTGCTGTTAAAGGGCAGCTCGCATTACGATTATTACCACATCCCCGAAGAGAACTGGCGCAATATCTTAGATACGCTGAACGCCTACTCCAAGACCGAAGCATAAAAGAAGCCCGCTCTCCTCTTTTCGATTGTCGGCGGTCCTTTTTGGGGTTTCATCGTCCTTCGGACAGAAGTCAATCAAAACAAAAGAGCCCTTCTCGGGCTCTTATTTGTTGTTGTCGCTGATCTCTTTGAACGGATTCATACCGACCGCATCAAGGATCGGAAGGGAGAGGATGATACCCTGTCCCTGTTTGGAGAGGCCGGCTTCGTCATAGATCTGCTTCATGACCTTGTCTTTGACATCGGCCGTTACGACGATGAAGACGATCTCTTTATCCGGCTGGATCGCGATGCCGTAGAACTTGGCTTCTTCCGGGTTTCCTGTACCGCGGGCCGTAGTGATGGTACCGCCTTTGCCGCCTGCTTTCCTGGCTGCGTTCATGACGAGATCGGTCGAACCTTTGTTGACGATCGCCATGATGAGCTCATAGGCAGTTTTAGCTTCTTTCGTGTTGCTGTTGTTCTCTGACATTTTCTTCTTCTCCCATTCTGAGTTCTTTGTTCTGATCGGCTAAGAATTTATAGACGGAGATTCCGCTGACGGAATCGATCGGGCAGGCGAAGGCGATGCCTTTGCTCTCCTGCGAGATTGAGAAGCGGTCGGACGCAATCTTTTCTAGCTCGGGGAGGTACTCTCCGCGAGCGATCGTGAAGACGATATCCTTCTTGAGGTTATCCGGTCCTAAGAGATTCTGGATCTCGATCGGAGGCATCGAATAGGAATAGAGGGTGAGAGATAACGAAGCACCGCAATCGGAATAGGCTTTGGTGAAATAGTTGGACTGGTCACGGTTGACAATCGTGACAAAGAGAATCAGCGGATAGAGCTTTTCCTTATCCTCATAAGGGATTTTCTCTTCGTTTCCGGTCTCTTTGTCGACCATCTTCATCCAGGTCTTACGCTTTTTGAATTTGATCATGCGCTCTTCTCCTCAGGCTGATACGAAGGAAGGTGAATGACTTGGCTGTCGTCCGGCTCGAGCATCGCCTCGTAGGCTTTCTTATAGGCGATATCGGTCTTCAGGACAGCCGCGATACCGACGATCTCAACAGCGATGATCGGCATGACCGACATCAGACCTACAACGCCGAAGCCGTTCCGCATAATCGCTCTTCCGAACGATTCCGCCGTCTGATACTTGACCGACGAATAACCGATGAACATCGGCAAGAAGAAACAGGAGGCCATCGTGCCGGTAGCAACCCCGGCCGCATCGATTGCGATACCGACGTAGATATCCGGAGCAAAGAAGCAGAGGACGATCGCCAAGATGAAGAGAGGAACGATGAAATAGACGAAGTCGATATCGAACATGACGCGTATGATATTCAGAGTGATTGCGATTGCCGTCGCCAATCCTAACGAGACGAAGATGAGATTCTGGGAGATGACACCATTGGAGACCTCGGAGACATTGACGGCTAAGACTTTGACCGCAGGTTCCGCTAACATCGCGATGAAACCGATGACGAAGCCGAAGAGGATGAACAGCCAAAGCATATCGCTCCCGGAGGAAGCAAACCACTTCCCGAAGCCAGAGGCTAACGGAATAAACCCCGTCTCCGCTCCTAAGAAGAAGAGGATCAGGCCGAAGAAGATATAGACGAAGCCGATGACGATTGAACCTAAGGCTTTACCTTTGATCTTTGCGAAGATGTTGAAGAGGATGAAGAAGGAGACGATCGGAAGCATGGATAAGGAGACGTCTTTGAGAGAGCCTAAGAAGTTTTCAAGAAGAAGAACAGGGATATCGTCATAGGATTTCAATACCGTCATGACCGAATCCGTACCACTGTTGATATTGAATTTGACCGCCAAGATATCCTGAATCCGAGCGATTCCGCCAGCGCCCTTCAGAGCTAGCGAATAAAGGATGACCGCCAAGACGGTACCCATCGAGCAAAGGCCAGAGAAACCGAAGGAGTCATCCTCGGCCTTGTTGCCACCTAAAGACTTAGAGACTTCTACGCCTAAGGCGATGATGAACGGGACTGTGACCACGCCGGTAGTGACCCCACCGGCATCGAAAGCGAGCGTGAAGAAGTCTGGATCCGATAAGAGAGCCAAAGAGAAGATCAACCCATATCCCAACCCGAGCCAGACTTTTAAAGAGCGGTGCTTTATGATGCGGATGATTGCCACCAGCAAGAAGATGCCAACCCCTAAGGAGGCGACAGCAATCAAAATCCAATCCGGCCCATCCGGATTGATGCGAGAAGCTAAGACGGAGAGATCAGGCTCGGCGAAGGTGCATAAGAGGCCGAGCAGGAAAGCGACGATGAAAAGAGCCGTCAGCGTTTTCCTTTTGGTCAAGCGGCTACCGACGATCTCACCGATCTTGGCGACCGATTTCTCAGCACCGATATTGAAGAGGGCTGTACCGAGAATCAAAGGAACAATCGAAATCAGAAGCGAAGTCATGACCGGTCCGAATTTGCTGCCATCGGTCTCTAAGGAAAGAGACGGGACAGCAAAATTGAAGACAATTAAAACCAGTACGACCGGAAGAATCGCATAAACAGCATCTTTGAATTTCAACAGAAGTTCTTTGCCCATGATGATGTGAGATGGTTTCTATGAGAGGACTACAGAAGATTTCAAATTAAGAACGAGCTTCGTAAAGCGGCTTGTTCTCGCCGTTCTGTCCAGGAGTCGGAGTATAGCGGTTGATGAGGAAGATGGAACGGAAGAGAATGATACCGATCAAGACGACATAGACATACTGCTGTGCAAACCAGCCGAAGATAAAGGCGATGATAGAAGGAGTGAGCGAGAGGTTGATAGCTTCGGTGCAGGCGTTCCAGTAGTTGGTGGAATCACGATAGAGAGAAGTCTTACGCTTGGAGAAGATGATGAGGATGATCGAAGCAACAAGAATCGAACCGACAGTGCAGGCAGAGAGGATGAGGATATTGAACCAGATAGAGCTGATGTAGCTAGGACGTCCGGCGTGATCGCAGAAAGTGCAGAAGCCGTTGGTGTAGATGCTACCGAGATCTTTGTTTTCACCTTTGATATAGGTGTAGAAGGAAGTTCCTTTCGCAACGGTATCGCCATTGAAACCATCGTGGATATAACCGGAATAGGAAGCGGCCGGAGAAGAAGCGGTCTTAGCGGAACGTAAAGGATAGACCGCTAAAGAGATGAAGTCCGAACCGAAGATGACATAGGAATGCGGATAGTTCGATAAAGCGGAATCTTTATCTAAACCGAAGATGACGGAAGCGACGAAGTTGTTGAGATACTGGCGGGAAGTCGTGGCATCTTTGCCAGTCATCGAAACATCGTTGAAGAAATAAGCTTCGAGATAAGTGATACGTCCATTGTTTTCATAAGCAGTAGAAGCCGAAGTAGAGGAAGAAGTAGAAGAAGTCGGAAGAGAGATGACATCGGCGCTGGAAACCGCGATGTTATCGAAATAATAATCATGCGCCTGATCGGTCGGAGTAGTGATATAGCCCGTCGCATTGCCACCGGTAGACGAATCCTTATAAGTGCCTTTGTAAAGAGCCTTGGTGTTATTGCCCGTATATTCGGCATCCCAGCTCGAAGTGGAATCATAGGTTCCTTCTTTGAAATCGTAAGAAAGAACATATTTTCCATCGCTGTCGGTGTCGACCGTGATGTCCTGGAAATAATCGCTCTGGATCATCGACTTAAAACCTTTATCGATTTCATAGTTTCCGGTAGCGGTGAGAAGAGAAGCAGTGTTTGCAGTATAGCCCTTCGAAAGATATGGAATCCAAGGGAGGAAAACCGTTAAGAGCAGGACGATCAGAGTCCACCACCAAGAATTCTTACGGGACTGAATGACGGCTTCATTCGACCAAAGAGAGCGTCCGATGTAACCGAGTTGGGTTCCAACCGGGGTTTTCTGAGGTTTCTTAATGTTTTTTGTATTACTCATGTTTGATGTTCCTCTTATATATATAAAAATAGAGCGCCTAAATATTATCCCTTTTTTGAATCGGCTTTACAACTCAATCCGAAAGGAAAGACAAACGTAATTTTCCTATGCGGTAAAATAAAGAGAAAGATAGGAGAAAAAGCCTATGAGTCAAAGTCTGAAAGTCATTCAAGGCGATATCACGGAACTGAGAGTAGACGCTATCGTCAATGCGGCTAACACCAGTCTTTTAGGTGGTGGGGGAGTCGATGGAGCAATCCACCGAAAAGCAGGTCCTGGTCTTAATGAAGAATGCCGTAAGCTTCATGGCTGTGAAGTTGGAGAAGCTAAGATCACCAAGGGGTATAACTTACCAGCAAAGCATGTTATCCATACAGTCGGACCTGTCTATCACGGCTTGAAAAGAGATCCGATTCTATTAGCAAACTGCTATCGCAACTCCCTCAATCTAGCTAAAGAGAACGATATTCATACCATCGCTTTTCCCGCTATCTCCTGTGGCGTCTATGGCTATCCGAAAGAGAATGCTTGTGCTATTGCGGTTAAGACGATAAAAGATTGGTTTAGCGAGAACAAAGATTACTCAATCGATGTCATACTATGTGCCTACGATAGTGATATGTATTTATCGATGGACAAAGCTGCTAATAGTTAGAACACCTTTTTAAATCAATAGAGGGTTGCTTCTATCTGTCCTTATAACTCTCGCTTTCATTTTTAAGACTAAGAAAAACAAAATTCATATCTCTGTGGACGATAAAACATTCTTTTTGGTGCTTGCTTTTTTATAATGAGAGAAAAAGGAGAATGTATATCTATGGCTTACTATATCGGAGGAGACTTAGGTACCAGCGCTTTAAAGCTGACTGTCATCGATGAAAAGGGAGATATCGTTAAAACAATCGAGAAACCTTATCCTTCTTCTTTTCCTTTTCCTTTTGCTTCCGAACAGGATCCAAAAGATTGGGAGAAAGCTTTAAAAGAAGGCTTGAAAGAAATTTCTTCTTCCTTTCCGAAAGAAGAGCTACTTTCTCTTACCTTAGATGGTCAGATGCACGGCCTTGTCGCCTTAGATGAAAACGATCAAGTCATCCGTCCTGCCATTCTCTGGAACGATGGAAGAAGCAGTGAAGAATGTAAGTATCTCAACGAAACCATCGGAAAGGAAAAACTGATCCAAGAGACAGGCAATATCGCTTACCCTGGCTTCACTCTTCCGAAGATTCTCTGGATGAAGAAGCATGAACCAGAGCTTTATCAAAAGATCCATACCATCCTTCTTCCTAAGGACTATCTCAACTTCTTACTCACGGGCAAGAAGTTGAGTGATCTATCCGATGCCGCCGGAACTCTTGTCTTAGACGATAAGCATCAGTGTTGGTCAAAGAAAATGATCGAATTAAGCGGGTTAAATTCTTCCTGTTTTCCGGAGTTAACCGTAACAGGAGATTATTTAGGCAACATCTTACCGAATATAGCGGAAGAATGTCATCTTCCGAAAGCATTGAAGATCCTACAAGGTTCTGCGGATAACGCGGCCGCGGCAATCGGAAACGGAACACTAGAAGACGGAGATTGCAATATCTCCTTAGGAACCTCGGGAACTATCTTCTTTGTCACCCATCCATATGCTTTTGATCCCAATGGTGCTATTCATTCTTTCTGCTATAACAAAGAGAACTATTGTTTATTAGCCTGTATGCTTTCTGCGGCTTCCTCTTTGAAATGGTTACAGGATAATGTCTTTGAAAGTCAGGACTATAACTCCTTACAGGAGAAAATCAAAGAGGAAGATCTCGGAAAGAAAGATCTTCTCTTCTTACCCTATCTGATGGGAGAAAGAAGTCCGATCAATGACCCGAAAGCCAAGGGTGTTTTCTGTGGGCTTTCTTTAGATACCAAACAAGAAGATTTAGTCCAAGCCGTCATGGAAGGAGTCGCTTTAGCCTTAAAAGATTCGTTTGTAAGAATGAACGAAATCGGTGTGAGTGTCTCTAAGAGCACTCTCACCGGCGGAGGAAGTAGGTCAAAGCTTTGGAGAAAGATTCTAGCTTCCGTTTTGAATCTTCCTCTTACGACCCTTTCTTCGAGTGCAGGTCCTTCTTATGGTATGGCTCTTATCGGCTTAAAAGAAGATGGTAAAATGGATTCTCTCTCCCGCATCAAAGAAAGAGTCATCCAAACCAAAGAAGTCACTCTTCCGGACCAAAAGTTGGTCGTTCGTTACGAAAAGAAATATCAGCAGTTTAAGAGTCTTTATGCGGATCTGAAGCCTTTCTTTGCTTCTCTTTGATCGAAGCATAATAGGCATGTGGATTCTTTCCGGTTTCCTTCCGGAAAGAACTTAAGAACGAATAGTAATCGTTGAAACCGACGGAGGTTGCGATAGCGGAGATTTTCTTATCGCTATCTTCTTCCATAATTTCAACGGCTTTCTGAACACGTAATTTACGGATGTGTTTGGCTAACGGTTCGTGATAGAGCTGACCGGTGATCTGATAGAGGAAGGTTTTTCCGATACCGAAAATGGTGCAGAGCCTTTTCGAGGAAAGATCTCCGCTGATATTCTTGTTGATATAGTTGTCTATTTTTTCTGAAATATTTTCGCTTTGGAAATAAACAATCCGAGAATTGATCATATAACTTGCTGTCTCCATCAAAAGGCGGCTTGCCGCCTTGAGATACTCTTCCGTAAAGAAAGGCATCGCGTCTAAATCTTTCTTGATCCGTTCTAAATCAACACCTTTTTCCTGCTTCAGACTAGCAAGGATATTCTTCTCCGCTTCTTCTCGATTATCTCCGCTCAAGATGTGAGAGAAGAAGAGATACCCCATAATCTGATCCTTCACTTTTAAAGGAGCGATGATCTCCTTTAAACCGATATGACAAGAATAAAGATACGGGGAATCCATTTTCGATGCTAAAAGCATATGGACCTTATCGCATTCTTTGCAGCGGTTATCGAAATCTTTCTTTTCTCGTAAATACGCACAAAGAGGCGCTTTCGTCGGAACATAGCTTGTCACTTCCTGGAAGGAAGTATCAAAAACGGTGATACGGATATCGGTGATGAGATAGAAGTCTTTGATGATCGGAGTCAATTCATCCAGATTGAAATAAGTGCTCATAATCTTATTGATTATATCATGACGAATCAATGAATTAGGTACACAAATCGGATTCCAAGGCAAGAAATGACCTTGCAGGGGCTGAAAAGTCCCTTTTTCTTTAGTTTCCGC
>ONBI01000068.1 GCA_900316035.1 uncultured Eubacteriales bacterium | reverse complement strand
CTCCGATACCGGTAAGACCGTTCAGGCTTTAACCTCCGTCAAGAACAAGGATCAGGTCCGCCGTTCCATCAATAAGATCAAGTCCGAAGGCGGCACCGAAATCATCCCTGGTCTGAAAGCGGCCAGCAACCAGATTGCTGATTCCAAGTGCGATTACAAATCCATCATCATCCTCTCCGATGGTGATCCGTTCGAACAGGAAAACACCATCATGCGTCAGGTCCGCAACATCGTCAAAAAGGATGTTTCGATCTCCTGCATCAACATCTCCAATAACTCTTCTTCCGCTATCAATCTTCTGAAGAAGATTGCCAGAGAAGGTAACGGTTCCTACTTCTACTGCCGTACATCCGCTTCCTTGATTCAGACGATGACTTCTTCGGTCGCCGAAGAAATCACCAATCAGACCGCGGAAGATAAGGATTACACCATCAACGTCCAGGAAGATCAGACGGATAATGCTGTCCTCAAGGACGTCAATACCGCTCAGTTAGGCTCGGTCTCCGGCTTCAACATCTGCCGTGTCAGACGTGTCGCTGACGCCGTTCTTACGGTCACTTATGTGAAGGAAGAGCAGAACGAATCCGGCGAAAGCACGGACCCGATCTCAAGAACGGTCACGGTTCCTCTCTTAGCTTATTGGAGCTATGGAAAAGGTACCGTCACTTCCTTTGCTTCTTCTCTTGCCGCTTCCACGAAATCCGGTAAGGATTGGACCGAAGCTCTCCGTGCCAGCGAATCCGGTCAGCAGCTCTTCAACAATATGTGCGTTCAGAATCTTCCGGAACGTAAGGCTCTTTCTTCACTTGACCTCTCCTATACTTCGAACGGTTCGACTTCGACTCTCAACGTCATGGCCGATACCAGCGATCCTACCGCTACGGTTACTGCTACGGTCACCGATGCAAACGGCAACACCGCAGAACCGGTGAAACTCTACTATAACGGCACCTACTTCTCCGGAGAAGTCGCTACCGGTAAGGATGAGAAGTACACGGTTGTTCTCAACTACACTTCGAGCGATGGTAAGACGACCATCACTTCGCCTGCCTATACCATCTACTTCAATTATTCGAAGGAGTACGATATCTTCACTAATTCCGATAACAATGTCCTTTCTAACCTCATCACGGCGGCTAAGAAGTCTTCCAGCGATGCTAGTCTCTTCTCCTACTATCCGAACGGTTCTTACCGTTGGACGAGTTCGGAGAGCATGCTTGCTCATCTCTCCTGGTATTCGACGATGATCTGGTTCATCCTCGTCAGTGTCATCCTCTTCCTGATCGATATCTTTGTCCGTAAATCGGACTTCAAGAAGAAGATCACGAAGCAGACGACTTTATCCGCTCCGACGATGAAGTAAAAAGAATCCCTGGGTCCTAAAAAGCTCAGGGATTTTTTAGCAAATATTCGCGTCTCTTCTCTTTTGCCCTGCTAGAATATCTCTGTTTTAAAAAGGAGTAACAGAATCGTATGGCCAAAAAAGGCAAAATTCCGTCGTGGCTTGTCTATTCGTCAGTGATGATCTTAGTCGGTATTCTTCTCTGTGTCGGCGGAGCCGCAAGCGCCTCTGACATCCTGGGGATCCTCATCACCGTCATCGGTGTTCTCTGGATCGTCTTCGGTGTTCTTGATCTTCTTACGGCCGATCTTGTAAGCGGTATCCTCTTCTTAGTCTTAGGTATCCTACTTGTCGTCTTCGCCTGGACGATCGCCTGGGTCGCTTTTCTTGTCTTAGGTATCCTGATGCTGGTCTACGGCCTATTAGGCTTAGTGAGAAAAACCGGTACGGTTCTTGGCAATATCCTAGAGCTTGTCTTAGGTATCCTCATTCTTCTGATCGCTTTCGGAAATCATCTTGCCTGGGACTTTGCCAATGTCTTCTTCTATATCGCCGGTGCCTTGATGATCGTCGATGGCATCCTCACTCTGATCAAACATTAGTTCTTATTCTATCGAAGTCGGGAGGAGGGAAACTTCCTCTTTTTCATTGGCTTTTTAAGGAAAAGAAAAAGATTTTGGCATTGTGGTAGGAAGACAAAGATAGACAACTTTGTAGAAAATGAAGAAAAAAGACAAATTTTAAGCAATAGACCGAAAATGAGAGAGATAAAAAGCGCTACCATCTGATATAATGGACACAAGCCCAAAAGGGAAATAGAGGAGGAATACCCCATGTCTTTTAAGAAAGTCGTCGTTGCCGGCGGTGGTGTTTTAGGAAGCCAAATCGCTTTCCAGACCGCCTATTCGGGATTCGATGTGACGATCTGGTTACGTTCTCAGGGTTCTATCGGTAGAACAAAACCGAAACTTGAGGCGGTCTATAAGGATTATCTTGCCGCAATCGATTTGATGGCTTCTCCGGAAGGAAAAGAGAAAGGAAACTGGTGCTTAGGTATCTGTGAAGACCCGGCTACCTTTGATGCGGAGAAAGCGAAAGCCCAGGCCGAGAAAGCCTATGCTTCGATCAAGCTCGAGCTCGATATGAAGAAAGCTTTCGCCGATGCCGATCTTGTCATCGAGTCGATGAGTGAAAACAAGGATGCGAAGATCGATTTCTATAAGAAGGCTGCTCCTTTACTTGATGCGAAGACGATCTTAGTCACCAACTCTTCGACGATGCTTCCTTCGACCTTTGCCAAATATACCGGACGTCCGGATAAGTATCTGTCGCTTCATTTCGCTAACGAGATCTGGAAGAACAATACGGCCGAGATCATGGGCCAGGCGAAGACCGATTCGAAAGCCTATCAGGAAGTCGTTTCTTTCGCTAGCGATATCCATATGATTCCGCTTCAGCTCCATAAGGAGAAGAACGGCTATCTGCTTAACTCGATGCTGGTTCCTTTCCTTCTTTCGGCTTTGGATTTATGGGCGACCGATGTCTCCGATCCAAAGACCATCGATACGACCTGGGTCCGTGGTACCGGTGCTCCGAAAGGACCGTTTGCGATCTGCGATGTCGTCGGTATGAAGACCTGCGATGAGATCGTCTCGATGTTCCTGAAGGTCCCTTCCTTCTTAGCTCCGTATCACTTCAAGGAGATCCATAAACGTCTTCAGGAGATGATCGCTCAGAATAAACTGGGTGTCTCTTCGGGAGAAGGTTTCTTCAAGTATAAGTAAATCGAAGTAAAATCAATAAAATCCTTCCTCGGCTTTTGCTAGGGAAGGATTTTAGTTTACTTTCTTTCTCTTTAAGGAGAGAAGGTGCTCTAAACCTTTTTCGATACAGGGAGAAAGAAGAAGGTAAAGAGGGAGAGAAACCGCAAAGAAGATTCCTAAATAGATCAGCGTTCCATATTGCCGGAAGAGATTCTGATAGACCGGAGAATTCCAGGGCTGGAAGAATTCTCTCATATACGTCGAAGTGAAGAAGGAGGGACCGTCATGGAAATGGGAGAGGTTTGTCGGGGCTCCTCCGACATAGGAGCGGGGAGAAGCTAAGCAACAGAGAAGAGCGATAAAGAAGACCAGGAAGGCACTTCTTCTGCGGTATGGGGTTGGTCGGCAGAGCGAAAGAAAGACGATGACCCCCCCTAAAAACGTTCCTAGCGAGATCAGGGAACGGGTGTTAGGAGTAGTGAAAAGAGGAGTACCGCATAAACTTGAGATGGTTGAGATCAGAATCGGTAGATAGGCTCCTAGGAAGATAAGGAGAGAAGCCGTCAAAGCCTTCGAAAGGACGTTGCGGTTGAAGGAACCTTTTAAAGGTCTGTCGGTGCTTTCCAAAGAGAGGAGGAAACCCCCGAGAGCGATGACGGAAGTCTGAAGGAGATAGACGTTTTCGACCGAATACCAGAGCTGTCCTTTCTTGAAGGGGATAAGAAGAAAAGCAAGAAGGAGGAGAGCGAAGGTTTTGCTTAAGAATAAGACCGCGGTTCTTTCGATGTTGTTGATGACTCTTCTTCCCTGTTTTACGACTGCTTTAAGATGGGAGAAGTCGTTATCGAGAAGAACGACATCGGCTAAGGACTTCGCGGCATCGCTTCCGGAGAGGAAGGAGATAGAGCAATCGGCTTTCCGCAAGGCTAAAATATCGTTGATACCGTCTCCCGTCATAGCGACTTTATGTCCCATTTTCTGTAAGGCTTCGACTAGGACCTGCTTCTGTTCCGGAAGTAGACGGGCAAAACAGGTATAGGAAGTAGCTTTCGAAGCTAGTTCTTCGTTGGATAGACCTTCACAGGAGAGTACCTTATCGGCATCCTTGACGCCACAGCTTCTGGCAATCGATTGAACGGTCAATGGAGAATCTCCGGAGAGGATCTTGATATCGACATGGTTCTTGTAGAATTCTTCGATCGTCCCTTTAGCACTATCCCGGATATGGTCCCTAAGAAGGATAAAACCGCAGAGAGAACCATCGACCGATAAGGCGAGGATACGATAACCGGCTTTGGCTTTTTCTTCGCCATAGGAAAGTCTTTCGTCTCCTTCTTTAAAGAGGAATTCCGGTGCGCCTAATAAGACTTTATGGGAATCGTTAGAAAGATAACCGCTATATTTCTTATCCGAAGAGAAAGGATAGATCTCTTTGGCTTCTCCTTTTTCTTCTTTCCCGAAGTAGGAAAGAAGAGCTTCGGACGTAGCATTATCCTGTGGGAGAAGAGAATTGAATGCAGCTAGATAGGAACGGAAAAGACGATTCGGAATATAGGATAGGAAGGATTCCACTTCGAGTTTTCCGTCGGTTAAGGTACCTGTTTTATCCAGACAGAGGGTATCGACTCTTGCTAGGTTTTCTAAGGAATAAAGTCCTTGGATCAAGGTCTTCTCTTTGCTGAGACGGAGGATAGATAGAGATAAAGTAAGGGAAGTGATAAGAACCAGACCTGTAGGGATGATACCGATGGTGAAAGCACCCGCGGTGAGAACAATTCTTCCCCAGGTTCCGGCATCGTTTAGTGACATCGTCATGCCATCAAAAACGGTCGTGTCGTTTCCATAAAGAGTGACTTTGACAGCCAAGGTTCCGATGACCAAAAAGAGCATCACGAACAGAAGAACCGAAAGGACATTGAGGATGCGGTAGATATCTGTCATCAGTTGGCTCTTGTGGTTGGAAAGAGAAACAACTTTCTTTTCAATAGAAGAAAGGTATGTTTCCTTACCTACCGCTATGGCTCTACCTTTTATATGTCCGGAGAGAATAAAGGAACCGGTGAGTAGTTTCTTGCCTTCACCTTTGGATATAGGCGTGGATTCTCCGGAGAGAAGAGATTCATCGACACGGACTTTACCCTCTAAGATAAGTAAATCAACAGGGACCTGATCTCCCGGTTTCAGGAAAAGGATATCGTCTTTGACTAGCTCATGGACCGGAAGAACCACTTCTTTTCCGGAACGGAGGACCCTGACTTTGTTTTCGGTAACGATCTTCAGCTTAGAGAGAACATTGCGGGCATGGATTTCCTGGATCGAACCGATCAGGGAATTGAGAAGAAGAGGGATGAGGAATCCGTATTTGGAGATACCGAAATAGGTCTTGATCAGCTCCTCCCTATGCTGCTTGCTTAAGACCATCTCGAAGATGAAGAATAGGATAGCTACCCCGTAAAGAACAATATTGAAAAACGGGAAGAAATTCTCCGCGAGGATTCTTCCGTTCGATTTGCTCATGCGGAGGGAAAGATCGTTGCTCTCTCCCCTCTCTTTGCGCTGTTTTACTTCTTCGTCCGAAAGTCCTTCTTCTTCGGAGAAAGAAATGCCGTTCTTGTTCTGCGGTTCCATGGAAATAGGAGATTTGAAACGAAAAAGGCTAGGGTGAGCTAGCCTACCATTCTAGAAGTAATTGACCGCTTCGGTCTGGAAGGAGCCGAAGAGACCGGTCTTCTGTTTGACGTTCATCAGAAGTTTCAGACCCGGTTCCTGTTCCTCGGGGTCAAGGACTAAGAAGAGGCTATAGACCTTGCGGTCGGGTTTATAGACAAGAGCTAATGTACCGACGGAGACCTCGTTCTTATCGAAATCGAGAGTGCGGAAGGCACAGAGATCGAAATGGTATTCGGCACCTTTCTTCATACCCGAATTCTTGATGTCTTTGGTCGACATCGTATAGCGGGTGAAGATATCCTTTCCCGTGTAATGTTCTTCGGATAAAGCTTTGGTCGAGATATCCATCGAATTGTCCGGTTTAAACGGATAGGAGTTTCGGGCACATCTTCTCCAGAAATAATCGATCAGATTATCGCAGCTCAGGAGGTTTGTCCTCGTCTCATAAAGATCTTCGCTCATGTTTTCCGGCATAATTCCCACTCTGACCTCCTGTTTTAATTATACCAACTTGAAAGAAAGAAGGAAGAGGGCTTTTTGAAGGGAAGGGGAAGAATGCTATCCAAAAGAGGATGTCTATGATGGGCATCCTCTCTCGCAAGACAGATTTTTCGAAGATATTAATTGCCGCTGTTCGTGGAGGCGGAAGAAGTGGAATCGGACGAACTGGAAGAAGAGCTGGTCGGGTCATGGACAAGGATTTTCGGAGTGAAACCGAGATCCGTAGAACCGATGTTTGTAAAAGAGAATGTTAGCCAATAACTATATTGGCCAGTCACCTGGGTAATATCGGTGACCAAAGTACCACTGGTAAATACCCCATTCTTTACGCCGAACAAGACACCGGCATTGGGATAAGTCTTATAGAGTTCTTCCATTTCACTCGAACCGAAAGTGGCAACGGCAAATCTCCAGAAAAGGCCGTCGTATCCACCGTTGAGAGCTTTGGAAGTGTAATATTTGACACTGTTTGCATCGTTTCCGACGTAAGTGATGGAAGCTTCTTCAGCTCCTTCCTGGAAATTGTAGAAACTTTGGACGTAGGATTTGTCCCGCGTTGCCATGCAATAGTCTTTGACTCCGCTCCAAGTCATGGAATAGTTATAAGCATCATTGAAATTGATGTAATAAACGGTTTCCTCCGAGATCACCGCCTTTGTTATTGATCTTGACCTTGCCTGTGCCACCTTGGGCAAGTTTGAGGCTGAGTGTGTAATCCGTGGTCGGCCAGGCAGTTACATATTCCGGCCGGTCATCTTTCTTTTCGCCGAGAGTAGAAACCAAAGTCCAGACCCCGTTTGCTTTGGTGTAATAGTTCCACGTATCAAGATCGATATAGGAATCGCCGTTCTGACCTAAGGTAGAAGCGGGAACTCCTTTTCCGGTCCTTAAGGAAGTGCCATCTTTTCCCGGCTCTCCTTTGATGGAAGATAACCAATCTTCGTAATCTAAGGTACCGCCGTTTGCTTGATAGGCGTGGTAAATCTTCTCGATTTCGGTTTCTTCTTTTTCTTCGGAAGAGGAAATAGTAAGGGAAGAATCCGAAGTCTTCGTCGGTAGTGAAGAGGGCGGAGTTGTCTTTCTCTGCTCTCCACAGGCGGAAAGAAGAGAACAGCAGGCTAAGAACGAACAGACCTTCAGAAGGTTTTTGTGTTTCATAATTCCTGAATGCTCCTTTTAGGAAAATTATAGATTTTGGAAGGAGAAGAAAACAGGAGAATTGCCACAAAGGCGCGATTTTCTGGTGAGAAAAAAGTCACCTGCCATAAGCAAGTGACTGAATGTATTAAGTGGGGCGGATAGTGGGGATCGAACCCACGTATGAACGGTTCACAGCCGTTTGTGTTAACCACTTCACCATATCCGCCATGTAACTCCCCTCCGAGGATTGCTCGGAGAGGAGAAGACAACAAGAAGAATTTACAGCTTACGGTTGTAGAATTCGATGACCTGCGCCTCATCGATTTCCGAGGTGAGTTCATTTCTTTCCGGAAGACGGGTGAAGGTACCTTCGACCTTGTTCGCATCAACCGTGACATAACCCGGGATAGAAGGCTTGGAAGCGATGGTCTCGGTGACAACCTTTAAGGACTTAGAAGCATCCTTGAAGGAGATGACGGCATTGATCGGAACGAGATAGGACGGAATATCGACCTTCTTGCCGTTGACGGTGACATGACCATGGGCGACAAGCTGTCTAGCCTGCCTTCTGGTATGAGCGAAGCCCATACGATAAACAAGATTATCAAGACGGGATTCAAGAAGCTGGAGTAAGGCAAGACCGGTTTCCTTGGTCTTATCGGCCTTAGCGATCATGAAGAAGCGACGGAACTGCTTTTCGCTCATGCCGTAGGTGAAGCGAAGCTTCTGCTTTTCGGCAAGCTGCGTACCATATTCGGTCTTCTTCTTCTGACGGGCATCGCCGTGCTGTCCAGGGACCGTCTGTCTCTTGCGGAGCTCTTCACCGGTTCCTAAGACCGAATAACCTAAGCGTCTGGACTGTCTCCAGACAGGACCATTGTAACGTGACATTTGAAATCTCCTTTCCGTTACGAGAAGCATAACGATAAGGCGCAAGTCCATTTTTCCCGGATGACCGTCGTTCGCCTCTCATAGCTAGGCTACTTCCGAAGGCGTCATCGGACAGAAAACTACCTGCGTGCTACGCATGCGAGGAGTAATATACCAAAGCAAAGCGAAGATTGCAAGCGATTTTGTTGAAATCATCGGGCCATTCCTTTTAAATGGTTTTGCTTTTTATAAATTGTATCGAGAAGGAGAAGGGAATACAATAATCGAGGTGAAGAAAGGAAGAGCTTCCATGAAGAAAAATCAATATTATCAGATCATTCTCCTCGTGACCGTAGGGGTCATGTATTGTCTATATATATTCGGGATTGCCAAAGCGATTTCCTTCCTCGATAACGAAACCTTATTGGAAAAGGATTATGCCGAACTCGCTTCCGGATTCCTTCTGAACGATAAACTGTTAATTGGATTCGGGGTTGCCGGATTTGCTATCTCTATCCTCTTCTTTATTTATGATACCCATCCGGAATTCCGTTTCTCCTTATCTATCAAGGTGATTGTCTCGATTGTCGGCTTAGCCATGACGGCTTATCTATTGATTTCTTTGATTACCATCCGTGATAGAGTCTTTGCTTTGTCTCCTTCCTATAACGATGTCCTCTTTGAACTCTTCAATGACTATAAGGATACGGCTTTATATGTGATGGTCGCTCAGTTTATTCTTTCTTTTATTGCCTTAGGAAGAAGTATCTACGGAATTGTCCGTTATTTTTCCTCTACTCATTCCGAAGAGACGAAATAAGCCTATCTTTCAAAGAAAACGGCGATTATAATAAATAAGCTTGTTTAAGATAAGGAGTTTTAACATGGGATACGATTTCAATAAAGTCGAAACGAAGTGGGAGAAAGTCTGGGAAGAAGAAAAGACCTATAGGACCGACGCTTATGATTTCTCTAAGCCGAAGTTCTATGTCCTGGATATGTTCCCTTATCCGTCGGCGGTCGGACTTCATGTCGGACACGTCGAAGGCTATACCGCAACCGATGCCTTAGCCCGTATGAAAAGAGCCCAGGGCTACAATGTCCTCCATCCGATCGGCTTCGATGCTTTCGGTTTACCAGCCGAACAGTTTGCCATCAAGAAGAACAAGAATCCGGCCATCTATACCGATCAGAACATCGATAACTTCCGCCGTCAGCTGAAGAGACTCGGTTTCTCTTACGATTGGGATAGAGAGATCAAGACCACCGATCCGGCTTACTATAAGTGGACCCAGTGGATCTTCCTCAAGCTCTACGATAAAGGCTTAGCCTATGAGGATTACCGTCTGGTCAACTGGTGCCCGGCTTTAGGCACCGTTCTTGCCAACGAGGAAGTCATCGACGGCAAGAGCGAACGCGGCGGATTCCCGGTCGAACGTAGACCGATGAAGCAGTGGGTATTGAAGATCACCGCCTATGCCGATAAATTGCTTGACGGACTGAAACTCATCAACTGGCCGGCTTCGACACTCACGATGCAGCGTAACTGGATCGGAAGAAGCCAAGGAACGGTCGTCGATTTCGATGTTGTCGATTCCA
This sequence comes from uncultured Eubacteriales bacterium, assembly GCA_900316035.1. GTDB lineage: Bacteria > Bacillota_I > Bacilli_A > RFN20 > CAG-288 > Enterosoma. Next base: position 4,385 of record ONBI01000068.1, on the reverse strand, counting down.
AAGATGTCATCGAAGTCTTCACCACCCGTGCGGATACCCTTTTCGGTTGCACCTATGTGGTCTTGGCTCCGGAACATCCTCTTGTCAAAAAACTCACCACTCCCGAACAGAAAGGAGCGGTAGAGAATTATCGGAAGGAAGTCCAGGCGAAATCGGATCTCGAAAGAACCGATGGCTCGAAAGATAAGACCGGTGTCTTCTTAGGAAGCTATGCGATCAACCCGATCAACGGAAAGAAAGTCCCGATCTATACCGGTGACTATGTTTTAGCGACCTATGGTACCGGTGCCGTCATGGCTGTTCCGACGCACGATCAGAGAGACTATGACTTTGCGAAGAAACATAACCTTGAGATGATCCAGGTCATCGAAGGCGATTGCTCGAAAGGTGCTTTTGAAGGAGACGGAAAGCACATCAACTCCGATTTTGCAAATGGCATGAACAACAAGGATGCCAAGAAGGCGATTTCCGATAAGCTGATCGAACTCAAGAAAGGTCATTATCAGGTCAACTATAAGCTCCGTGACTGGCTCTTCTCCCGTCAGCGTTATTGGGGCGAACCGATTCCGATTCTCCATATGGAAGATGGAACAACCCGTGGAGTTCCCTATGATCAGTTACCTCTTGTTTTACCGGAGATGGCCGATTATAAACCGGCCGGAGACGGTAAACCGCCACTTGCGAAAGAAACCGATTGGGTCAATGTCACGATCGACGGCAAGAAGGCTCAGCGTGAAACCAATACCATGCCGCAATGGGCCGGTTCTTCCTGGTACTATGCCCGCTTCATCGATCCGCACAACGATAAAGAGATCGGGGATCCGAAGCTTTTGGAGCATTGGCTTCCGGTCGATGTCTATGTCGGCGGAGCCGAACACGCGGTTCTCCATCTTCTCTATGCCCGTTTCTGGCATAAGTTCCTCTATGATGAAGGGGTCTTCAAGTGCCCGGAACCGTTCCAGAAACTTTACCATCAGGGTCTGATCTTAGGTAGCGACGGACAGAAGATGTCGAAGTCTTTAGGCAATACCGTTTCGCCGGATGATGTCATCGCCGAATATGGTGCCGATGCGCTTCGTTTCTATGAGATGTTCAAGGGTCCGGTCGATCAGTCTATGCCTTGGAATCCGAACGGTCCGAAAGCCGCCAAAGCCTTCCTCGACCGTGTCTACCGTCTCTATACCGATGAGAATCAGAAACTGAAATGGACCGATGAGGAAGTCCCTGCTCTTGAAGTCGTCTATCATCAGACCGTCAAGAAGTGCACCGAAGACTATGAGATCCTCCATTACAACACCGGCCTTGCCCAGATCATGGTGCTTGTCAATGAGCTCTATAAGTCCGATAAGCTTCCGAAGAAGATTCTCTTAGGACTAGCTCAGCTTCTTGCTCCGATCGTTCCGCATCTCGGAGAGGAACTCTATTCCTTACTAGGCTATAAGGGACTTATCGATACTGTCCCGTGGCCGAAAGCGGAAGAAGAGACTCTGGCTTCTCTTCCTGTCACCTATGCGGTACAGGTGAACGGAAAACTGAGAACCACCATCTCCTATAAGAAGGACGCTTCGGAGGAGGAGTTAGAGGAACTCAAGAAGATGGCTTTAGCCGATCCGAATGTTCAGAACTTCACCAAAGGGAAGACGATTGCCAAAGTCATCATCGTCAAGAATAAGATCGTCTCGATCGTTGCAAAGTAGAGTAACTTGTTCTTATCAGGAACTGCTTCTGCACTTAAATAGTGGAAAAGCGGTTCCTTTTTCGGTGGGAAAAAATCCGACATTCTTTCTATGAAGAGAGAGAATGGATTGTTTATAAGCAACGAAAAAACTGCTTCTTAGCCAGAAAAAATCAGGTGAGAAGCAGCTCTTAGAACCGTTAGTCGGAATTAGTCGGCTAAGGTGCCGAACGGATCCCAGGGAGCAAGAAGAACAGGCTTTGTCTTCAAAGCTTCCTTCTCTTTCTCGGTGAGGAAATCCTTGCGGATAGCGGCCTGATAGACAAAGAGGCGGAAGAAGTCTTCGCTCATGAGGTAGAAACCGTCCTTGCCGTTTTCTTTGCCCCAGGAGTTCTCGATCTTCCAACGGGTCGGCTTACCGTCTTTAGTAAGATCGACACCGCAGATAACCATCGCGTGGTTCATCGCTGATTCACGGAAGGTAAGCATATCGGCTTTATCAAAGGCGATATCGCAACCGAAGGCACTCTTATAGTCGAAGGCAGTGGTATCCCAGACACCGCCCTGCCGGTCTCCGTAATAAGAGACATCGCTGCCGAACCAGACCGGATAACCCGCTTTGAGCTGGGCGATGATGTTCTTCTCGAGTTCTTCATAAGGAACATTGAGATGAGTGACCGGCTTTCCGCCGACGACATTGCCGACCAGCTCGACCGAATAGGTCTGATAGACCTTCTTATCCGAAGTCGGAGCATCGATAAGAGAGACGTATTCGTCGATTTCCTTACCCACGAAAGTATCGAAGAAGGAAAGCGGAGTCATGTTCACAAGACGGTGGAAGGCTCCTTTGTTATCGGTATAGGAGTAAGTGAAGGAAGTCGGAACCTTGCCGAAGCAATCGGTCAGAAGGTTATAGACTTTCTCCATGTAAGAGGTCTTTATCTTCTCAAAGTCATTACGGGTTGCTTTCTTTTCGGTTGCATAGACATCGCGGGCAAACTGACGGACTAAAGAGGAGAGAAGCTGCGTCGACTTTGCAGTCGCGTTGCTCTGCGCCGTCTCCGGGAAGACTGCCTTTGGGACAACACCATACTTCTTGACGATATCGCTATACATATCCCACTGACCGCCATCGGAGATCGGTTCGTGGAGAAGATGGTCGATCTTTCTGTCTCCCGGCTTTTCGCCTTTGAGAGCAAGGTCGATGACACCTTCCATGGCATAGTTTGCCTTTTCGAGCTTATCGAAATAGGAGATATAGTTCTGGGAGATTTCAAACTGCCCTTTGATATCGAGCTTCTTGGCGATGATTTCTCTTAAGATGGTGGAAGCGGAGAAAATCCAGCAGCGACCGCTTCTCTTCTGATCGGAGACCGGAAGCATCTTGAGGTCGATAGAGAAGGAGAAGTCTTCATCTTCCTTGTGGTCTAAAGAAGTGAAGACATTTTCAAAAGTAGACGTGCTCAGGGCGTGACGTAAGACGGCCGAACGGGGATCGGATTCGTATTTCTTATCAAGACCGGCTAAGTCTTTGACAGTGATTTCTTCTTTCATTGTTGTTTCCTTTCTAGTCCATGGTCGCCCAGAGAGTATCGAACGGGCTGACTTCGACTTTTTTGGCGGCGTCGTATTTGGCTAAGACTTCCGGAGCGACATACTTGCGGCGTACGAAGATCTGATAGACATATTCATCGAACCATTTGTCCGACATGACGAAGAAGCCGTCGTTGCCGTTTTCATTGCCCCAGGAGTTTTCGACCTTGAAGCGATCCGGCTTGCCGTCCGTAAGATTGACACCGGTGAAGGTCATCGCATGGTTACAGAAAGAGGCACGGTAGGTAAGTCTATCTTTCTTATCCATGTTGTAATCGAGAGAGAAGAGCTCTTTTCTCTCTAATAGTCCATCGGCTAGAAGACCTTCTTTCCGTAAAGACTGCGTGAGAACATCGGCCGCAAACCAGATCGGGGTATTGTCTTCTAAGGAAGCAAGAGCAGCGTTCTTGAATTCTTCGGGAGTCACCGAGAAGAAGTAAACCGGTTCTCCGTCTTCGACATTGTTGACATAGTGGCAGGTGTACTTCACATACTTCTCTCTGCCTTCGATCGGAGCATCCGATAAAGCGACATAGTCGTCTAAGTCGGTTTCGATATACTGCTTAAAGAATTCTTTCGGGGTGAGGGTAGGAAGAGCGACATGTTTCTTATCTTTATCCTTGTAATCGTAAGAGAAGGATTTCGGCGGAACACCTAAAGAAATAGTGAGGATACGGTAGATATCGTCAAGATACTTGCTCTTGATGGCTTCTAGATCGGCAGTGGATTTTCCTTCCTTATGGGCCTTACGGATATCTCTCATACCCTGGGCAAGAAGATGCTGTAAGACCGAATTGAGTTCATCGGTGTTCTGGCTGACCGCAAGATCCGGCATCGCATCGTAAGGAACGACACCGTACTTCTTGACGAGATTTGTGAACATCACGAAATGGCCGCCGTCTCCGATACCGTTATCGAGCAGGAAAACATTGAGACGGGAATTGAACTCCTCATCCGCTGATTCAATCGCTCTTTCGAAGAAGAAATTGGCTTTCTCGATCTTATCGTAGAACTGAAGATCCTAAACTTTTGTCCACACATACACACAATTGAATGAGAGGTACAGCCGAAGATTACCGAAAACATCGATAACTTCGGCTTTTTCAGTGGAGATTAT
>ONBI01000037.1 GCA_900316035.1 uncultured Eubacteriales bacterium | reverse complement strand
CCGAATAAAGTTGTAGCTACCCGTAAGGACAGTCCTTTGATTGTGGGAATTGGTGAAGACGAATACTTCGTTGCATCTGACTCTCCTGCTATCTTGAAGTACACCAACAATATCGCATACCTTGACAAGGGGGATATCGTCATACTCACTGAAGATGGAGTCACCTTCAAGGATGAAAACGGAACGGTGTATAGTACGACTACCTGCACTAAGGGTTCCTATCCTTCCCAGCCTACTCCGAAAAAGAAGAGTTCGGTAGCAGGGAAATGCTATGTTCTCAAGGGTTGGTATAAAGAAGGGGATGATACGAAGACTCTAGTCACCGATTTCAAAGCTACGGAAGATGCAACTTATATTGCTGTGTTCGAATTGACGGCCCCCGTCAAGTATAGAGTTCTTACCAAACCGAACGGTGATACTTATGCCGTTGTTCTTGGACTTAATGATACTTCGCTTACTGATATCGAGATTCCATCTACTTATAATGGTGCTCCGGTTACTTCGATTGCAACGAAGGCTTTCTACCAGACAAACATCAAATCCATAAAGATTCCGGATAGCGTTACGACGATCGGAGAATACGCATTCTCGCAATGTTATAGCCTTTCTTCCGTGACTTTGCCGGAAGGACTGACGGAGTTAGCTAGCTATGTCTTCCAAGGTTGTGGAAACCTGAAGAGCCTGACTCTTCCCTCAACACTGAAGAAAATCAACTCTTGGTCCTTAGGTTCTTGTGGATTAACTTCTATTGAAATCCCTGAAGGTGTAACAACAATCGAAAACTATGCATTCAATAATTGTCAGTCTTTAGCCTCCGTTAAGCTTCCAAAGAGTTTGATTAGCGTCGCGTATTGGGCTTTTGGAAATTGTACTTTTTTGACTTCGGTAGAAATCCAAGAAGGTATAATTTCTCTTGATAGTTCGGTTTTTGCTTCGTGTACGCGACTAAAGTCTGTTTCTTTACCAGACTCATTGACTACGATTGGCAGTAGCTGCTTCAATGGGTGTACCAATCTGTCTTCCATCACCTTTTCAAAGAATCTTACTTACATAAATGACAGTGCTTTTGCTGGCTGTTCTTCCTTAGAAAACGTTGTTATTCCTTCCAGTGTAACTTATATTGCTTCCAACGCTTTCAAGGACACCTATTGCAACTTCTATCTGGAAGCTTCCTCGATTCCTTCTAGTTGGAATACGGATTGGAATACCGGTGCCTATGGTTCTATCGTCTATTATTCGGAAACCTCTAACACAGATGGCTCTCATTGGCATTATGACAGCGATGGTAAGACACCGATTCTCTGGAAGTAAATCTGTTTCTTAAGGAATGTAGATCTTTCAAGGCTATTCTCCATGCTCTGGGAATAGCCTTTTCAAGTGCTTTGCAAAGAAACCAAAGAAAAACGGTTACCCCGCTTTAACAGGATAACCGTGCAATGCCTGAGAAAGAAAACTACTTGGCTTCTTCGGCTTTTTCCGCTTCCGCCTTTTCCGCTTCTTTCGCCTTAGCTTTTTCCGCAAGCTGCTTCTCGAACTGGAGACGGGAAGCGTGGACGGAGTTGAAGACCTTGACGATGATGAAGAGAGTCAGAGCGATGATGAGGAAGGAGATAACCGCATTGATGAAGGTTCCCCAATCGATGACGGCCGACATATTGTAGGTGTAGGTGGTTCCATGAAGAGTGTACTTCGAAAGAATGGTCGTCTTCATGTTTTCGATGAGGGTCGGAGTATCGGTGACGGTCTTTTCTCCATAGGTGGCATTGGCTTCGGCAGTCGCTAACTTCTGAAGGTCACCGGCCGCGAAGTACTGATCCAGACCGTTCTTCGGATCCATACCGGCCTGAGCGGAATTGATCGCCGGTAAGACGGTGACTAAGCCCTTAAGACCTCCCGGGACACCCCAGGTGCAGATACTCAATAAGATGTTGGTGAATGCCGTAACGATCGCGTTGAACGCACCGCCCATGATGACACCGACGGACATATCAAGGACGTTACCGCGGGCGATGAACTTCTTGAAGTCGGTCCAAACGTTTTCACCCTTGGCTTTTCTTTCGGCTCTGGCTTTTTCTTTCGCCGCTTTCTTCTCAGCTTTTTCTTCGTCTGTCATATTTCATTTTCCCCCTGATTTCAGACGCAAAGATTTTAGTCGCTAATCTTTTGACTTGCAATAGAAAAGGATACAAAAGTGCAAAATTGGAACAAGGTTCTATCTTAAAACCCGGGAGGTTAGCCCCGGGTCATTTGTCGTTTGATGTTTACTTGCGGAAAGTATCGTCTAAGACGGTGCGGAAAGAGTCTTCCGGAAGAGTGCCGACTAAGGCATCTTCTTCGGCACCGTTGATCTTGACACGGATTCTTTTCCCGTCTTGGAACGCGACCATATCCGGAATCGAGACGACGCCGAAGATCTGAGCGATCTCCGGGAAATCATCGGTATCGACCTTTAAGAAGGTGATATCGGAATAGTCGTTTTCGATACCCTGCAGGATTCTCCCCATCATGCGGCAGGGTCCGCACCATGTGGCGTTGAAATCGACAAGGACGTTCTTATCGGTTTTGACGATGGTTTCAAAGTCGGAAGCGTTTTTTAAGATCTTGATCATAAAGAGTTATCTCCTTTTTCATGCTCTTATCCTAATCAAGGAGAAGAGAGGATGCAAGAAGAATGCTTAGAGTGAAGCAAGAGTACCGACAAAGAGAGAAACGATACCTAATATCAGAAGATGAACCGGGTAATAGAAATAGAAGGAATACTGAAGGATCTTCGAGGAATAACCTTTCTTTCCGTTATAGAGAAGATAGAAGAGGAGGGCTATTGTGGAATAGGTTCCGATCGGAACGAACTCATTCGGAAGAACAAAAGCGGAATAGTCGTAACGGAAGATGAGGTAGAAGATCGCTTCGACAAAGACTAAGGCGACGGCTTCGCTGACGTTATAGGCGCTTCGGAGACGATAGGAATAGGCGTCTATCGTAACACCGTCTTTTTCCGCTTTCTTTTTCAGGTAATAATCACTTCCTTCTCTTGCGAGAAAGAGAGCGAAGAAAAGAACGATAGAGAAAGTCCCCCAATCGCTTTTGAAGAGAGTTCCATAGGTGAGATCGATAGGGAAATCGGAGAAGACTTCATAGGCGACAGGAAGAAGAGCAAGAAGAGAATACCAGTTCTTCTTCCTTAAGAAGTAAATCATCAGAACCCCCATCAGCATATCCGTGAAGGCGTTTCCTATCAGGGGGTTATCGGCAATAGCAATTCCCTGGATGGCTCCTAGGATATAACCGAAAGCATCTAAGCCTAAGGCACCGACCGCAAGACGGAGAAAATAGTTCTTGGCATTATGGGTGTGATAGATACCTTCGACCGCTAAGAAGACAAAGAGAGGGAAGGAGATTTTACCGATGGCTCTTAAAAGATAGTAATCCAGATGGATTTCCCCGGTGCCTCTGGTGAAAAAGAGAAGACCGATATGGTCTAGAGTCATCAAGACACAGGCGATGATTTTCAAGGTCAAAGAATTGAGCCCCAAAGAACGGGTATCGGAAGGAGGAATTCTTTCTCCCGTTTTGGCTGAGGTATTGTTATCTTTCATAAAGTTCTAGAAAAGAAAATGCGGAAGAAAGGAAAGAAGAGAAACAGCGGAAGAGGAATCACCTTTGGAAGCGTAAGCTTGAACAAGAATCATGAGGAACCCAATCAGGTTATTGACCATATGGGCGGTTGTCGAAGCGGCGATTTCTCCCGAGAGTGCATACGTGAGACCTAAGAAGAATCCGCTCATGATATAGATAGGAAGATTGAGGAACTCGATCTGGACGGATTGCATCGCTTTTGTAATCTCACTAGCGGTGGATTCGCTGTCGGCTAAGACAGCCCAGTAGTTTGTGATGGCACTGAAATCGAAGTGGATGAAACCGAAGAAAATCGCCGAGAGTACGATACCGAGCCAACGGAATTTGTATTTGTGACCAATCGCATCAAGTAATCCCACCCGATAGGTGAGCTCTTCGCAGAAAGGGGCGAAGAAGACGGTCATGAAGAATAACAGCGCCGGATAGGAATGGGAAAGACTTTCCAAGGAAGTCTGGTTATCGTTAGAGGAATAGAAAGTGATCCGAGAATAACAGACAGAGAAGAGCGCCTGCATCAGATAGATTGCCAAGAGACCGACAAAAGCGAAGAGATAGGCTTTCGGATGGGCATAGGAAGCAAAGTATCTTTTGTAGTTTCCGCGTTTATCTAAGAAAAGGAAAAGGAGGAAGAGCATGACTAGGAGAGCATAAGAGAGGAAGTTGACTAATGCACTGGCTAAGGATGTGACTTTGAGATAACCGTTTTCCGTTCTTACGAGCATTCCGGGGATAGACTGGATGACGATACTGACGATGACAGAAATAATATTCAGACCCAAGAAACCGATGAGGAAGAAGACAATCTTCTCCCAGACAGGAATGTAATCGTTGAGAGCGCTTCTTGGGAAGATTCCGCCATTGGGGTTATCCTGATGTTTCGAAGGTTTACTCTTCTCTTCCTCAGGCAGATTATCTTGATAGACGTTCATTTCTTTTTTCCTCGCGCGCGTAGAAAAATACTTATTCTTTTTATCATTTTGATTTTTTATAATCAATAGAGATGGATAGCAACACTCTGTACTGGATTCTACTGGCTGTCTTCCTCGTCCTGATCCTCCTCATCGTCTTAGCGGGCGTCTTCGGATTTATCAAGGGAATCTATAAGACCACGCTGAAAACCATATTGAAGGCGATTTTAGTCCTCATATCGGTTTTCGTCAGCCCTTATTTAGCCAATGTCGTCGGTCAGATCAATATTCAGAACCTCACCCACTCTTCTTCTCCTATCACTATTCAACTCTTTGTCGCTAACTTCCTCACTTCTACCGGACTCATCTCTCCGATCAATGGCCTTTCTCTTTATGAAACCGCTATCGCCTTAACCAATTCGGTTCTTTCCTACCTTGTCTTCTTCCTTTCGATGCTCTTCATTCAGCTCTTTGTTTCTCTTCTTACCGCTATCTTCTACCAAGGTATCTTCCGTTTCCTTTTACCGGTCGAAGATAAAAAAGAGAGAAAGAAACGGAAACAGAAAAAAGAAGAAGGTGTCTTAACCGAAGGACTGTTGGAAGACGATGGCAGTATCAAAGCCAAACCGAAGAAGAAATGGAAACTTCTCCGTCCGTTAGGAGCCGTATTAGGAACCGTTCAGGAACTCATCTTCGTCTTTGTCTTGATTGCTCCGGTTACTTCCTTAGCTAAGACCGGAGTCCGTAACGAAGAGAACATCATGGATGTTTTGGAAGCGGCCGATACGGATCAGGATAAGAAGGAGATGACCAAAGAGACCCTCGATACGGTCTCTTCCTCCGTTCTTTATAAAGCCTCTTTCACCGAGATGGATAATGTCATCATGAACAAGGTATCCTCGGTCACTCTGAACAGCACTTCGGTATCCTTAGCAAACCTTGTCGATTCCACTTTCGATATTGCTTCTCCCCTTCTCAAAGACGGTGTCATCACGTATTCGAAAGCTACCGGACAGGTCACCATCGCTTTCTCTGAGCTTCTCTCCGTTGCAACCATCTCTTCCCTGATCGATAAATTGCTCACGAATCCTTCGATACTCGCTTTGGTTCCTACTCTGATCGATGTCGGTTTGAACTCCATGAGCGGACAGGCGGCTATCGCTATCGATTCTCTCGATTTCAGCAACATCGATTATTCGAGTGAACTCTCCATCGTCAAATCGGTCTATAGCGAAATCTACGATTCCGGTATCCAGCCGATGGTTCAGGGAAACCATTTCGATGTGAAGTCCTTCGCCCTTAAGACTTCGACCTTCACCGATCAGGAAATCGATACCTATGTCGATGCCTTGAAGCAGTTAGGTAACTTAGCTACCTTCCAGAAGAATATCGCGGTTATCCTCGCTTCCTTCGGTACTTATCTCAAAGGCATTCAGATCAATATCCTTCCGACCGATCCTGCCAGTTACGCGGATGTCGACTGGAGTGAGGATTTAGGAACCTTAGGATCCATCGGTCTTCATTTCTTCAGGGATTTAGGTATCGATATCACACCGAAACTCTCCGCAAAGGTTCTCACCGATTCCATGACCTCTGCTTTAAAGGATCCGAAAGAAAGAAGTAAGTTACAGACTTATATCCTCGGTTCGGAAGAGGAAGAGAAAAAAGGCGTTCTTGATACTTCTATCTTCAAAGCTCTTTCGATTCCGGATATTCTTTCTTCGACACTTTCCCAGATTCCGGCGATTTCTCCTTATCTCACGGATATCGATTTTGCTACCCTTCTTCCCGAGGACTATAAGAGTGAATTCCGGACCATGTTCAACATGCTCAATGTTCTCTATGGCGAGAATTCCGTGATTGATCTTGAAGATATCTCCAAAGTCGATATCAAGGATAAGGCAGTCGGGGAAGAATTATCCGAGCTGCTCTCGTTAAGTAAGAGTTCTGCCATTTTCAAAAAGCTCTATCCGAAGATTCTCCGTAACCTCCTCTTCCATACCAATCTCGATTTAGGAAAAGGGGAACACGACTACTTCTATCTCTTCGGTCTTACTCCCTATAACTTCAATTACGATTCCGATGATTTCATCGATATCTTCACCCAGATTCTCAATCTTCTTCCGGACTTCACGACTCTCTTCGATACATTGACGGACGATAATCTCACCAACGCCGAAAAGCTCTCTCAGTTCGGAAGTGATACGGTTTCGCTGATTCGGGAATTGCTTAATATCGTCGTCACTTCCGATTTCTTCAACGCGGACTATCAGACCGGAACCTCTTCCTCAACGGGTAGTGATGGAAATATCTCCTTAGCCGTCCATAACGCCAACGCCCATACGTTCCTTACGAATCTATTCTCTTCCTCGGTCTTCAAGAGCCTTCATTTCGTCGTTCCTTCCTTGGAGGAGATGGATAGCATCAACTGGACCGATGAAATCGATAACATCGGTCATCTTCTTCTCGATGTCGGAAAGAACGCTGCCTTTATCGCCGGTGAAAACAATAAAAGAAGCATCACCCAGATTGCGGATACCGATGCTTTCTCGGATATGATCACCCGTGGAATGGATTCGGAACTTCTCCGTCCTTCGATTCTTTCTATCATCGATACTTCCATGAATAGCTTCTTAGAAGAACACGGTATCCACGCTTCCTTCTCTTCCTTACGCAACAGCGTCTGGAAAGAGGACAGTGAAAGAATCGGTGACTTGATCAAGATCGTCAAGAAAGTCAAAGAATCCAATAAGGGAATCACCAAGATGGACCCTATCTACTTCAACGCCTTGATGACTGACTTAGCAAATTCAAAGTATATTCTTGAATCCTTTAAAGGAAGCGATCCCTTCGGCACTTTCCTCTATGAAGCCTTACAGGGTACAGGACTTCTTTCTGCTTTGGGAATCAAAGACTTAGATGCTTCTCTCTTTATTCTCCCGGATGGAGACAGTTGGTCTTCTCTTACCGGAACGGGAACCGTAGATGGAGAAGACTATACGATCACGACTTCCGGTGAGATTGCTGTCCTTACTTCTTTCTATACTTCCTTACAGACGAAAGTGAAAGATGGAGAAGAGAAGACGTATCTCGATATCTTCTCCGAAGGTAAATTCCCAAGCGGATTCACCTCTAGCCTGAAGACCGAAGTGTATTCTTCCACCTTCCTCCGCTCTCTGATTTCGGTTCTCTTACAGTCGAAAGCCGCCTCTTTCGCGGTAGATGATACCTTCCAAGATGCACTTCAGGCGATTGACTTCTCGCTTCTTAAGACGATGGATGCTGATTCCTTTAAGAAGGAACTATCCCTCTTTGAAACTCTCTATACCTTCAGTCAGGAAGAAGTTGTGGATAGCGATGGAAACCGCGTCAATAAACTCTCTTATATCTCTTCCCATCCATTTGCTTTGAAGGATATCAAAGCCTATCCCGAGGACGAAAAGAGCACGGTAACCTTATTAGAAGAGACGGATGAACTATTGGATGCTCTTGCTTCTTCTACCTTGATGACTTCTTCTTCTTCGACAAAGCTTTGCCCCTATGCTTTGATCCTCAGGGGAATGATCAACTCTTCCGGTCTCGCTTCTAAAGTTGCTTTTAGCGAAAGAGATAGTACCGAAGCTTCTTTAAACGGCATTCTTTTATCGGTGGACGACTGGGTAGTTGAGACTTCAAACCTCAAGGTCCTCTTCGATAAGATGCAGGGAATCGAACCTTCTTCTTTGACGCTGGAATCCTCTTCGCTAAAGAAAGATACCCTTTCTGATATCCTCCTAGCTACGAATGAATCCACGATCTTCCACCGCCTTGCTCCCTCCTGTCTTGAAGAAGTCTTTAAAGCAAGTTCCATCGATGACCTTCTTGTCGATCCCGATACCGGAGCCGTTCCTTATCCTCTTGATTTCCATAAGAACTTAGGAACGAGTGCCGATGAGATCTCTTACTGGGACAAGGAGATCAACGGATATCTGGATTTACTCTTCGATGATTCGATATCCTCTTATTTCCGCTCCGCAAACGGCAGTAAATCCTCCTTTGAAAATCTGAAACCGGAGAATCTATCCGGTTCTGTCTTAGCTACCTTAGGCTCCTTAGATACTTTCAAGGGAGCAAGAGACTACTTCCTCTATAACCTGATTAAGCAATCTCTTCCTAGTGATGTAAAACCGAGCCAGTTCCTCAAGGAGAGTGAAGATGCTCCGTATGGAGAAAACACCTATGCCTATTCCTTTGAAGAACTCTACTTCCAGGAACCTTCCTTATACACCAACGGTGTCTTCGATAAAGAAAAAGCAGAGAAAGTAGCCCAGTGCTTCTTCAACGCCTGCTCCAAGGTCACTTCGAAACTGAGCAGTTTATTGAATACCGCCGACCTTTCTTCTTTCTCCTTCGACTTTGAAGAATTCAATGCGACCGCCTTCTATACAGAAGGAGATACTTCTTCTCTTGTCCGCTCCGTTCTTGCTTCCTCCTTTATCGCCGGGGTGGAAGAAGGTGTCTTCCGGAACGGAAGTCTTCCTTTCAAGGACTTGGGATTCTCTTCCTTTGATCTGAAGAATGAGAAAGCGGAAGAAAATGCTCCTTTAGTCAATCGCTACTTCTTAGTCAATCCGTTAGAAGGAAGAGGCCTCAACGGACTACTTGTTATCGCCCAGAAGAGCGCTTCCTTAGATACTAGCAATCCAACGCTTAAGAAGAGCGAACTCAGCACGTACTTCAAAGAATTGGGTTCGAAGAACGCTTCCTCCGGTTACGAAGTCTTAGAAAAGCATTTCCTTGCTTTAGACCCCTATAAAGAAAACGGCAACTCCTGCTTTGCTTTAACGGATGCTTCTTTGAAGGTGCTAGCTGCTTTACCGGTTTCGACTTCGACAGATCCGTTTACGACATTAGGAAATCTGGATTCCTATCCGCTGGATTCTACTTCTCTTGCTACCGCTTCCTTTGAAGAGTGGATCGAAGGAGCTTCGATTCTCTAAGACAAAAAAGAGGTACTGCAGGAGTTTCTGCCGTGCCTCGCTTTCGTTTTGACTTGTTACTTTGCTAAGGGATGCTTCAGCATATAGGCAAGCCCTACCGTATCTCTTCCGCAGTGGCAGCAGATGATGCCGCTTGCTTCGACGGGGTAGAGGATCTTAGAACCGACTTTCTCCTCCAAGTCATGATGGAGTTTCTTGACCGCATAATCGCCGGTGACATGCGGAATCAGGATCGGATAGGAGAAATCGATGTTGTCTGCATCGAAAGCTTCGAAGAACTCGTCTTCCATCTTCTTGATGCCCTTGGTGAGATCCTTACCGCGGACAATCGCATGGACTCCCATCTTGCCGTCATCGAGACGGACGATCGGATGGATGTTGAACCTGTTTCCTAAGAAATAAGTGAGACCTCCGCATCTCCCGCCTTCGTGGAGGAAGTCGAGAGTCTGGATGACGAAGGACATATCGACATACTTGACCCGTTCGTTATGCCTCTTCTCGATATCGGCTGGAGAATAGCCGGCCAGTATATCTTCCGAGATACCGATTGCCTCAAGACCGGTACCGCTGGAAAGCGAAGCGGAATCTAAGACGGTGATCTTATCTTCGGCTCCGATATCCTGGGCCGCTAAACGGGCGTTATTGAAGTTAGAGGAGATCTTGGAAGAAATCGGCATATAGAAGATGTGGTCATAGGTCTTCAGTTCACGCTTGAAGATCTCTTCGGTTTCGGAGAGATTGAGGGCCGCGGTCTTGGGATAGACTTTGGTCGCATCGTACTTCTCTATGATTTCGGAAGCGGTGATCTCTTTGCGGTCGAGATAGAGCTGGCCGTTGAAATTGACGATCAGATCCGCTACGCCGATGTTATACTTAGAATAGAAATCCTCCGGGAGGTCGCAGCTGGAATCAACAATCAGGCGGAAATTATTCATGATTTCTTCCTTCCTTTCCGTACCATTGTAGACAAGCAGGCGGTTTAAGTCAAAGAATTCATGTTACAACTGTTACAGATCCAATACGAAGAGAAGAAGAGCAAGTTCTATGGTTTCCTCTATTCCTTAGAATCGGAAGAGGAAGTAAAGACCATACTTTTTTCTCTGAAAGAAGAACATCCGAAAGCAAAGCATATCCTTTATGCCTATTATTGCCCTAACCGATACGGGGCACCGATTTCGGGAGGAAGCGAAGACGGAGAACCGATCTCCTCGATGAAGAAGACAAAAGCCATCCTAGAGAAAGCCAAAGAGAACTACGGAATCTTCTTGGTCCGCTATTACGGAGGAACCAATCTCGGGGCTTCCCATCTCGATCAGGTCTATTTCACTTTGGCGATGCGGCTCTTTCAGGCGCGAAAGGAAACAAAAACAAGCGTTTCCTGATACTTCTACAAAGAGAATCCTTTATAATCGAAGAGCTTGTATCAATAGATAACCAAAGGAGTAAAAATTTATGGCAAACGAAAATCATCAGGCCGATACTTCCAAAGCACCGAACATCCCTAAGACCAATCCGGACCCCAGAGCCCATGTCGGCCATGCGGTCGCCGTCATCTCGGGAAAAGGCGGTGTCGGAAAATCCTTCACTTCGGCCTATTTAGCCGTGAAGCTACAGAGAATGGGTTATAAAGTCGGTATTCTGGATGCCGATATCACCGGCCCTTCGATTCCTTTTGCTTTCCATATTTCTGGCCCTGCTTATTCCGGAGACGGTTTAATCGATCCGGTCAAGACCAAGACCGGAATCCAGGTCATGTCTTCGAATCTGCTTCTCGATAATCCGGAAGATCCGATTGTCTGGAGAGGAACTCTGATTTCGACTTTGATCGAACAGTTCTATACCGAAGTGAGATGGGATGTCGATTACCTCCTGATCGATATGGCTCCGGGTACCGCCGATATCTCTTTGACGGTCTTCCAGAAGTTCGCTCTTTCTTCGGCTGTCCTTGTCACTTCCCCCCAGTCTCTGGTTTCGATGGTGGTCGAAAAGAGTGCGAAGATGGCCGATATGCTTTCGGTTCCGCTTCTTTCGCTTGTCGAGAACATGGCTTATGTCAAATGCCCGAAGTGCGGCGAGAGAATCGATATCTACGGAAAACAGGATACGAACTTAGGAAAGAGACATGGTATCCCGGTCTTCGAAGAGATTCCTTTTGATCCGGAGATCGCTTCCCATATGGATTCCGGTACGGTTGAAGATCTCAAAGCCGATTATCTCGATGCGACCGCAAAAGCGATTGTCAACGCTGCGAAAGAGGACTGATAAAGATGACCGAGGAAGAGCGGAAAGAAGCTTTCCTAGCCGATTTCAAGGAGCTGGAAAACGCTCTTCTTTCGATTGCCAAGATCAAAGAGGAAGGGCATGTCTCTTTCTCGAGGGCTCTGAATACGATCTACTATTCTCGTCTCCATCCGCTCTTGAGCGATTATGAAAACTACGACTTCCTCAAGACCGCGGCGGATTTAAGAAACATCCTTTCCCATGAAAACGATGTCTGTATTCC
The DNA here is from genome assembly GCA_900316035.1 of uncultured Eubacteriales bacterium. Lineage (GTDB taxonomy): Bacteria > Bacillota_I > Bacilli_A > RFN20 > CAG-288 > Enterosoma. Next base: position 6,648 of record ONBI01000037.1, on the reverse strand, counting down.
GACCGAGGAATACCTGAAGAAGTTCCATGCGCTTAAAGAAGAGATCGTCCATCCTCTCGATTGCTATGATGTCGCAACGAAGAAAATCCAGACCTGCTATGAAGACGATACGCTTCTTTCCGTCACCAAAAGGATGGCCTATGCTTCTTTGTCGCATCTTCCGATTGTCGATTCTGAGAACCATGTACTCGGTATCTTCTCGCGGTCTACCGTTTTCGATTATCTTTCCCTGAATGAGAGTTTTGTCTATTCGCCGGAAACGAAGATCTCCACGTTTGCGGAAGTCACCGGTATCCACGACCATCTCAACGAGACTTTCTTCTTTGTCGGAAGATACGAGAAAGTCTATAAGGTCTATTCCTATCTGAAGCAGAAAGCCCATGAGAAGAATCTCGGTCTCCTGCTTGTCAGTGAACACGGAAAAGAAAACGAGAAACTTCTCGGTGTCATCTCTCTCACCGACTTGATGAAAGGAAATCAGGAAGAATAAAAAAGATATTGTTGTTACATTACTTTTTCCGATAAACATCTGAAAACACTTAAAAACGCCCGGCTTCCTAGGAAAGTCAGGCGTTTTTGGATTTAGGAGAAACCGGAAGAATTACTTCTTCTTTCCTTTCTCTTTCTTGAAATCGAGGATATAGGTAGGACGTTCTCTGGTATTGAGAAGAATATTGTGAAGATAAAGACCATAGATACCGAAGAAGAAAGAGAAAAGAGAAAGACCGCTAAGAACACCGGTAAGAATAAAACAAGGCGTAACCCAGGAAAGAAGGAAAGGACCGATTCCAAGGTTTCCTAAGAGGAAGAAGACTAAGAAAGTGAGGAAAGCTAAGAAGAAGAAGCCGAACAGAAAGACGGAGAAGACCATCGGTAAGAAAAGAGGACGGCTGGTACCGGTAGAAAGGACCGAGAAAGCGACATCGAAGAGCTTCTTAAGCGAATACTTCGTCTCATCGGCACTTCTTTCGCCTCTTGCATAATCGATCTGCTTGATCTTATAACCGACAAAGGGAACTTCGTTGATGAGGTACCGGTCTTTTTCCGGAAGAGCAAGAACTTCTTTATAGGCACGGCGGGAGAATCCGCGGTAGAGATTGACATTCTCCGGGATGACTTTCCTTCCTTCGATCTTGTTGAGGAAAGAATAGAACATCTTCGCGGTAGTGCGTTTGATAAAGGTATCTTTCTTTCTGCTTGCTCTATGGGGATTTACAACATCGTATCCTTCTTCATCAAGAGCGTGAAGGATATCCGGAATCAGGGTGACAGGATCCTGTAAATCGACATCCATCGTGATCACAAAATCGGAATCGGCTTCTTCAAGACCGGCGGTCAATGCCGGGTTCTGACCGAAGTTACGGGAGAGAGAAAGAACGGTGATATCGTCTCTTTCTTCATAGAGTTTCTCCATGACTTCAAGCGTTTTATCTTTGGAGCCATCGTTGATGAGGATGAAATTGAAATCGTATTTGTCACGGAGACCTTTCAAGGCTTCGTCAGCTGCTTTGAAGTAAAGCGGCAATGAATCTTGCTCCTGATAGCAAGGGAGAATAATGGATACGGTTTTCATAGTGTTTTTTCCTTTTTGTGAAGCGTAATTTTCATTATAGCCTCTAGGGAGAAAAGGACAAAGAAATAATTTACTAAGAAAAAGCCCCTCTCTTGACAAAAGAGAAGGGGCGACTTTCCACTGATGGTGAGCCTGGAGTGACTCGAACACTCGGCCCTCTGCTTAGAAGGCAGATGCTCTATCCAACTGAGCTACAGGCCCATAGCCGTGAAAGCCTTAGTATCTTATCTCACAGGGAAAAGGAATTCAAGTTTCGAACAGAAAATATTGTAAGAAATCACGGCTTCGTCTAGAATAGAACAATCTTCAAAGCCAAAGAAAAAGAGAAGGAGAAAAGAGAAATGTATACCGATAAAGATTTCCGTTTACTCCACAAGGAATTCAAAGAGCTGCAGAAGAAGATCGAAGAATGGGATCGGATCGTCGTCTACCGTCATTCCTCTCCGGATTTCGATGCCTTAGGCAGTCAGATGGGTCTAGTCACCTGGATCAAAGAAAATTACCCCGAGAAAGAAGTCCATTATGTCGGGGATAGACACCCTACCATGATGCCGGATCTTTTCCCGTATCCCGAAGAACTCAGCGATGACTGGTTTAAAGAAGAACACCTTGCTATCTCGGTCGATGTCGCGAATTTCCCCCGTCTTTCCGGCCCTCATTTCAAAGAGGCAACGGAGACGATCAAGATCGATCACCATCCGCAACCGGAAAAGGAAGAAGAGAGATTCGGTGATCTTCAGATCGTCCATCCGGATCGCCCGGCGGCCAGTGAACTGATTGCTCTTTTTGCTCAGTCCCGTTCCCGCTCCTTCCATCTTTCCGCCTTGGTCGCTTCCTATCTTTATTGCGGAATCTTAGGCGATACCGGTAGATTCCTCTATCAGGACAGTGATCCCGCGACCTTAAGAATCGCGGCCGATTTACTGGCTACCGGCTTTGATAAGACCGCCATCACCGATAAGATGTATCAGACGGATCTAAGAAGAATCCATATTCTCAAATACTGCCTTAACAACTTCCATCTCACCGAAAAAGGTACCTGCTACTATGTGATTCCGAAAGAGGCCTTGCGTGAGCTTCAGATGGATGTCGATGAAGGTAACCTTCATATCAACACCTTCCGCAGCATGAAAGGGGTAAGAGTGGTAGCCTCCATCACCTGGGACGAAGAAAAAGGAAACTATCGAGTCTCTTTGCGATCGAGCCATCTGATCGTCGCTCCGGTCGCTAACAAGTTCAACGGAGGCGGACACGATTTCGCTGCCGGTTGCCATCTGGATTCCTTAGACGAACTTCCTTCTTTACTAGAAGCTCTGGATGCGATTCCGGATTCGGCAAGAAAGTAGAATTCCAAAAAACGTTAAAAGCCGATCCTACGCCGGGTCGGCTTTTCCGGTGGAAAGAAAAAACTAAGCTAAGGTTTCCAATTCTGTTTTCGAAGAAACGGAGGAACCATCTGTCGAATAGGTCACTGAAGTGTAGGGAGAAGAAGAGATATCTTTTAGGTTCAGAAGATAGTTCTTTGAAAAACTATCGGAGTCGGTTTCGTTTTCGATATCGACGAGGGCATCGATATTGTGATTCTTGAAATAAAGAGAGAAAGAAGAATAATCTGTCTTTTTAGAGGAATAGAAAAGGTAAGTTTTGGAGGATTTCTCCAGTGGTTTATACCGATAGAAAGCGTTTTCTTTTTCTTCCTTACTCAATGTCGTTCTTCCTAAGAACGAATAGAAATTATAGGGAGTACGGAGATTGCTATCGACTTCGATAGCTTCTTCTTTATAGGTCTTAGTATCGTAACAATAGGTGAGAAGATAGGAGTAGATATCTTTTCCTTTCTCGAAAGAAGAAAGATCGCTTTGATAATCGATAGCTTTTCCGTTCTGATAGAAGACAAAGGAAGTATCGCTGATATCGAGGCTACCTTTTAAATTGTGATAATCGGAAAGGAACATAAAAGGAAGAACCAGAGAATGATCCTTCACCATATCTTTCAATAAATAAGAGAAGGTATCGCAGGTTCCACAACCGCTGGCAAAGACAAAAAGAGGAAAACTCTCTTTCTTTGAGAGTGCGTCTTCAAAATCCTCGGAGGAATAACGGTTGAGAAGAGTATCTTCGCTTCCGTCCGTCAGAGTCAGAGAGCAATCGGCATAGTGAAAAAGCGGAATCGAAGTGTCCTTCTTTTCCGGAGTGGGGTTGCAGCTTACTAACAGGGGTAGAAAGAAAACCAGGAATCTCTTTTTCATAAGGAAGCTAAATACTCCTTGGAAGCTTTTAAGTCAAAGGTGCGGGCTTTCGCGGCTAATTCCTTCCTAGCTTTTTCTTTGGTGGAAGAATCGTTGCTATCGACTTTGGTATCGCTCTTAAAAGAAGATACTTCCGGATGGAATGTCATCTTGTAGGAGAGAGTGTGATCTTCGTTTTCGACCAGGTTCGTTTCATTGAGATAGACATCCATCGAAGAATAGGAACCACTTTCATAAGTGACAAGAGTAGGGGCAAAACCGGCTTTGTTTCCTAAGACATCGGTGTTGTAGTAGCTCTCGGTGATCAGATGATATTTGGAAGAGAAAGAAGCCCACATCGATAACCCTAAATTCCGTAAGGATTCTTCGCTTTGACGTTTGAGAAGATAGTAGCCATCGACCTCGTAATAATAGATCTTCTTATCGGTCTTCGTGATGAAGTCATTGAAACAATAAAGGCGGTAATCTTTGCAGTCTCCACATCTTCTCCAGGTATAAAGAACACTGGCTTTTGCTTCTTGGATCTTCTTATCAAGAGAGACGGTCGAATAACCGAGAGTATCTAATGTTTTGGTTTCTTCTAACTCCTCCGAATTGGATAGATAGGTATACCCATCTTCTTCGTGATTGGAGAAATCATTGAGCTGATAAAGCGGAATCTCCATGGTATAGGAAGAAAGCATCTCTTTTAATTCGGAATAAGAATAATCTTTTTCCGGAATCTTTACCTGAAGGAGTTTCCCTTCCTGATAAAAGAGATAGGTAGGCGTATAACGGACGGAAGGTAATAGATTGGCATAGGTACCCATGGAATTCGAATCCGCCTCGTAGGCTTCTTTATAAACGGTATAGTCGATCGAATAGATGACGGATTCACTGTCTTCAATAAAAGCGTTGAGAACCGGGATATCGACTTCACAGTGAGAGCAACCTTCCTTGGTTACAAAAACAACGCAGTCTTCATAGCGGACTAAGGAATTGAGTTCCTCGGCGGAATTCAGACGTACCGTAGACTGGATTCCTTCGGCTTTATGAAGAAGGACTTTCGAAGAGGAGAAAGGTTTTTCGGAAGCGGAACAGGAAGACAAAGAAAAAAGGAGGAGAGCAAGAGAAAAGGCAATCGTCTTTCTGTTTTTCATGTTGTTCTCCTCCTTACTAGTAATATTGTCGCTGAGAAGGATAAATTTCCAAAAGAAATTTTTAAAGCTTCAGGATGCGGGCCGTATCTAAGGCGATCATCAGCTCCTCATCGGTCGGAATGACCGCGACCGGGATACGGGAATCGTCTCCGGAGATGATTCCTTCTTTTCCGAGTCTCGTCTCTTCGTTCTTCTTCTCATCGATGGTGATACCTAAGGCTTCCTTGACTTTCGCAAAGGTCTTCGCGCGGAAGAGAGGAGCGTTTTCGAAGACACCGGCCGAGCAGACGAACATATCGACATGGCCGAGTTTTCCATAGTACATCATGATGTAGTCGGCGATGCGGGAAGTGTACATCTCCATCGCCAGGATCGCTCTCGGATCGCCTTTGAGATAGGCGGCTTCGACATCTCTGGTATCGTTAGAAATGCCCGAGATTCCAAGTAATCCGGACTTATGGTTATAGATATCGTAGACCTGATCGGCGCTCAATCCGGTGCAATGGCAAAGGTAAGGCATGCAGGAAGGATCGATATCGCCGGTTCTGGTTCCCATCATGACACCGGCTAAAGGAGTAAGACCCATCGAGGTAGCGATGCATTTACCATCTTTGACGGCGGCTAAGGAAGCGCCGGAACCGATATGGCAGGTGACGATATTGACGTGTTCCTTGTTCGGGAAGTACTCTTCCTTGGCATATTCGGAAAGGTACTTGTGGGAAGTGCCATGGGCGCCATAGCGGCGGACCGCATACTTCTCATACCATTCATAAGGAATCGCATACATGTATTCGCTCGGTTCCATGGTCTGATGGAAAGCGGTATCGAAGACAGCGACTTCGCCGACATTCGGTAAAGCCTTCTTGAAGGCGTTGAAGCAGGTTAAGTGCGCTTCGGCATGAAGCGGATCGAGCGGAACAAGCTCTTTGATCTTATCGTAGGTATCCTGATTGAAGAGAGCGGAATCGGAGAAATACTTACCGCCCTGAACGATACGGTTACCGATACCGTTGATCTCATCTAAGGATTTGACGACACCTTCACTGATCAAGGCATCTAAGACAAGATGGACCCCCTTATCGTGATCGGGGATCGGAAGAACTTCCTGCTTCTTGAATCCGCCCGGCTTCTTGATGGTGAAGATACCATCGTCGTGACCGATTCTTTCGACGACACCGGAGCAGAGAACATGAAGATACTTGCTCTTCTCCTTGATGGTCTTGGCCTTGGTGGCTTCTTCCTCCATATCGTAAAGCTTGAACTTGATGCTCGAGCTTCCCGCATTGACGCACATAATCTTAAAAGACATGACGATTCACTCCTTTTTCACGGCTTCAATTCTAGTAGGAAGCTTGAGATAGCGCAAGTTCTTTTTGCCTTAGGGCAATCGCAAAGTTATAAGACTTTCTGAAACAATTTGATGAACACGGCAGTTCTCAGGGGCTGCCGTTTTTCGGTGGTTGAAATATGTATTATAGGTTTGGTACAATACAGACATGGCAAGCGAAAGATATCCTGACTGGGTCAAGGAGTTCAGGCCCAAGGGCTGCATAGTCAAGAGGAAGGGGGCCGTGTACCAAGTCTATATGGCGACCTCGAAGAGGGTCCCGGGCAAGAAGTATCCCGTCGTCGAAGTCGGGGAGATGGTCGGCACGATCGATCCGTCCGGTTTCCACGGGAAGACCAG
>ONBI01000066.1 GCA_900316035.1 uncultured Eubacteriales bacterium | reverse complement strand
GCCTCTCAGGTTATCGCAGAAGGAGGCGAGAGTCAGTTCCGGATCGCACTGGACACGGGAAAGATAAGGATGTTCCTTATCGATCGAGGCTAACGTCGGGAAACGGGAAAGAGAATTATGGGTGCTCGGTTTTTCTTTGATAGGAGCAGAAGCACCGATAGTATTCGAAGTAGAAACAGCCGAAACTTCTCCTGGGATTGCTTCACTAGAAGAATAAAGAGGAAGAGCAGAAACGGAGGAGAGAGCTTCTCTCGATTCGTCTTCGGAAACGACTTTGCCGTTCTTCTTCATCACCTTTTCGTTAGTGACTACCTGGCCGTTTACGACTTTGCGGGTGATTTCGACATTTCTTTCTCTTCTTCTTGAAGAGACCATCGCCGAAACCGCGAGACCGATGACCAGACAGCAGAAAATGATGAAGTAGATTCTTAACGCCGTAAGGGAGCTTAACGCGTCAACGATATCATCTGCGGTAGGCATTATTTGTCTCCCTCCGTCGTATCTTCCTCGTCTGTGCTAGAGAAAAGATTATCGAAAGGATGTTCCATATCGATATCCTTTTCGGAGGCAGTATCGGTATCCTTCGGTTTTTCTTCCGGAGCTTCTTCGGCATTGGCTTCCGGTTGTTTCCCTTCTTCCGCTTGCTTTTCTTCTTCGGTCGGAGTTTCTACTTCCGCGGTTTTTTCTTCTTCTACCAGAGTTTCTTCCTCAAAGGACTTTTCTTCTTCGGAAGGTTTCTCTTCCTCAAAAGTCCTTACGACTTCGGGAGTTGCTTCCGGAGCAGGAGTAGTTGGAACAGAAGGGGTTTCTACTTTATCAGAAGTTTCGTTCTTCTTTTCTTTCCACGGGTTATTCAAAGCGGAGAGAGCCTGAGGAAGTAAAAGACTCGTATCTTCCAAGTTATAGGAAGCCATGAATTCCCGGTGTAAGAAACCTTCTAAACCGTCTTCCCCCTGAATCTTTTCTTTCGGTAATAGGAAAAGAATATTCGGAAGAAGATCGACCGAGAGAATCTCATCGACGACTCGCTGCTCACTCTCCGGGTAGGCAAGGGAAAGAGAGGCGTGGTTCTCTAAAGCATTCGCCACATCGTTTTCAATGACATAAGGAGAAGAAGCGTTCTCACTGACATAGTTAGAAAGAGAATCGATCTTCTGCCAGATATCTTCGGAAAGAGGATGGGAGCGTTTGGCAATAGCGACAATCTGAAGATAATCGGAAAGACGGATAGTCTCCTCTTTCAGTTTCTCTTTGACCGGTTCTAAGCTGATCTTTGCACGGAAAGGAAGGATAGCGGCATAAGGGAACATCGAAGGTTCGAGATAATAACCTTCGTCCCCTTTCTTTTCCGGTAAGAGGAAGAGGAAAACAAGGTTCGGAGTGATGGTGTAGGTGTTCTGCTCTTTTCCCGCACGGACCTTATGACGGTTGTTGCGGTCGATAAGGGCTTCTAGGAAAGTTCCTAAGACAGCGGAGATACGGGCGCTAGGGAGATTATTGGCGATATAGAAGACAAAGCTATCGTCATCTTCGGCAGCGACCGTGAGAGCTTCGGTGAAATGCTTATCGTTTAGTAAATCATCGACGGAACGGAAGCCGGCTGCTTCACTGAAATAAGTCTTGGCATGGAAAGTCTTGGAAAGAGCATAGGGAAGCTGTTGGCGGGAGAAAGAGGAAAAATCCTTGAAGAGGAATAGACGGGTAGAATCAAGATGCGCTAAGAAATTGGTGGCATCGTCTATCTGGACAGAGAAGCTTACACTTTTTGCAGCAAGGTCGAAACGTTTGACAAGACCGGGGAAATCCAAAGCGAAGAAGTCGTAGTTCTTTTTCTTGACTTCCCTGTGGTTCGATAAGGCTTCTTCTTCATCTTCCAAGTCCGCTAACGGCGAGACAAACTTCGGTGTCGTATTAGCGGTATGGATGCTATTTTCCTGAGTGAGAACGATTTCTTCGGGTTTGGTTTTGGCTTCTTCGGAGAAAGCGAAATCTTCTTCGGTGACGATGCGGATGCTACTTCTCTTGGTTCTTTTGAGAGCTTTTATTCTAGCGATAATACCTAAGATCAGAATCACGATACCGCCGATAAGGGAGATGACGATAGCAAGGATAGCGTCGTCGTTGAAAGCCGGATTGAAAACATGGGAGGCATTGCCTAGAAGCAACATCAAGGTGATGAAGATAAGAAGACTGCCACTGAGGATGAAGATGAAGGAAAGAGGATTCGGTAAACGGAAGGTGCCGTTTGCCTCTTTCCGTTTTTCATACTCGCGGAAATTTTCGACGGAGGCTCTTTCCTTCTCCGCATTTTCAATCTCTTCCTGTTCGATCGGTCTACCTTTTCCTAAGAAGGTGAGGTCGTTCTGATACTGGGGATCTTCGAGTTTCATTTCTCACTCCCTTCTTCCTCGATAAAGAGGATTTTCGTATCGTCTTTGTCTTCTCTTCTACTCACCATAGGGGAAGAATTCGTTCTATACTCCTGTCTTCCGTAACCGTTGGTGTAAGGGTTATAGGCAAGGAAAGTATAGAGAAGACTTAAGAAAACAAGGATCAAAGTCGAGAAAAGCAGGATTGGAGAAAGCGGACGGGTGCTGTGTTTCGGATGGGCGGTAAGAGGAATATCGTCGATATAGTTGATCTTGACGGTATTTCTTTCCCTGCTTTCTTCTTTGACGGTTTCGATATCTTCAATCGAATAGTTGAAGCCTTCACAGTCAAGAGGAAGGATGAGGGGATCGTTCGGACGGTAATAATAATGGGAAGAGAAGTTCTTCGGAGTGAACTTCATCGTGAATTCCCCTAAGGAATTGCTCTCTTTATCAAAACAGGCAACGCGGAGAGTGAAAGAGACGACTCTTTCTCTCTTCTGGTTGAGGAAGGAAAGATAGGCGAAACGATGGGTTCCGCATTCATAGAGCTTGTAATCGACAAGCGGGATATCATCGGAGAGGTATTTTCCGTAATTGACCTTGCGGAGATAAGTGACTTTCTCGCTCATTCTTTCTTACCTCCCTCTTTGTTTTCGGAAGCAGGTTCGGTTTCTTCGGGAACTTTTTTCGCTTCCGTAGGAACTTCGACCTTCTTCACTCTCTTCGGAGAGGAGAGAGCTTCGTCGATCATCGGAGCAAAGAAGTAGCTGAATAAGAAAACCAAAACCGCAACAATAAGAGCAATACAGAGGAAAAGGAAAAGATTGACCGAAGGAGCACTTTGCCCTGTCCAAGAGTAATGGATCATATGGGTGAAAGCGATATTGAGAGAGAAACTCCCTAGTCCTGCAAAGAGAGCGGTGATAATAGAACCGATCAGTCTCTTCTTGGAGTTAGGAACAAACTGATCGTCTTTCGGATAAGAAGCGCCATCGGCTTCCCGGATTCGAATCAGAAGTCCACGGGTTGAGGGAGGTAAAGCGATATAGTGGGTCTTGGTCTTTTCATCGATGATTGGGAAATCGAGAGTCAAGACTTTGAAGGGGCGATGATTCTTATCGAAAAGGAAAAGATCATAGGCAAGACTATGGGCTTTTCCCGTATAGACGATACGGGCATAACGGGTTCGGCTTTCCGCATGATAGACGATCGAATAGGATTCGATATAGGGGACAGCTTCCTTTTCCCCAATATAGGATGTGCCGTCTTCGGATAAAAGACCTTCTTTCAGATTCGGTGAGACACTCGGCGAAACATAGTGAGGGCCGATGGTGAAGGCGAGGATCAGAGCAAAGATGCCGAGAAAAAGAAACAGGAGAAAGAGACCCATAATCAGGCCTCCTCGTTTTTATTCTTCTTCGGCTTTTCTTTCTTTACCGGAGGTTCAGGAATAAGGGTCTTTTCTTCTCCGCTATCGTCATTGCGGGGAGAAAGAGAAGTGTATTTCTTACTATCTTCGTTATCTTCGCTCTTTTCCGGTAAGGTGATAACCATGACATCGCTGATACCGGCTTCGGAGAAGAGACGGTAAAGAGACATATCCGCGGAGAGATTGAAGCAAGGGAAGAAGAAAATTGCCAGAACGCTATCGATAGCAATTAAGATCCAGATGATGAAATACGGAAGAGTGACCGTATACATACCGGCATCTCTATCCGGGAAAACAACCCTGAGGATGAAAATCGGAACGACGACGATGACCGCAAAAGTCAGAAGTTCGAGGAAATAAAGAAGATCGATCGCAAAGAGCTTACCACCGAATTTCTTCAAGGAAGCAAACGCATCGAAAGCGATATCCGATAACTTGAGATTGCGATTCCGGCTCGCCGTATAGGTAGCTGCCTGCAAGACGATAAGAGAATAAAGGAAATAGACAGCGGCTACCACTAAGAAAGGAATGATGAGGAAACGGGCGTTATTCGTGAATTCCCGATAAAGTCCGTCATCGATGCCGCCCTGCGGATAGAAATAATAATCGATCTGGATGACAAGGATATAAATCCATACCCCGATACCGACGATCAAGGCAGTCCCGCCGAAAGCGAAGATGAACCAGAGGATATCGAAGAGAAGAAGCTGACTATAAGAGCCTTCTTTCTCTTCAAAGCACTTGCTGACATAAGCCTCGCCGGATTTATCGATCATCCGGGCCAATTGATAACGGAAGTGCTGGAAAAGCGGGGCTAATGGAAAGAGGATACGGGAGAGGAAATTCGTAATCCCGAGAATCCAATACGTAAACAACTTGCTGAAGTGACGGCGATAAAAACGGAGAGCCTTCTTCGTCCCGGCTATGACATAGGACCCGGCAGAGCTCATAAGCGTTCCTTTCCCCCTTGCGTTCCCTTTTTTAGGTATTCCAAAGGTGTTTAACCACAGGAAATTATACCGCAGGGAAAAAGGGTGTGCGAGACTTGAAAAGAGGACGTTCGCGAAAAGATAAATAGAATTACTTTTATCTATATAAAAGTATCAGTGGGTTATCGTGCTGTAGGTAAGCTTTTCTCCGTAGGTCTTTTCGTAACACTCTTTCCATTGAGCAAAGTTGTTTTCTTTCATTCTCTGCTTGTTCTCATTGTCGGAAAGAGAAGGATCGGGAAAGATCGGTTTTCCGATATGGATGGTATAGGCTTCGATCGGATACCCGTCAGAACCTATTCTATCCGTATCTTCCATGGTGATAAAAAGAGGAACCACAGGAACCATCGAAAAGATAGCTAAAGAGAAAGCCCCCTCTTTGAGAGGCTTCGGCTTCCGATAGTTCCACCACATGGATTGTTCCGGATAGATGAGGATATCCTCTCCTCTTTTCAGAGTGTCTTTGACCCCGCGGAGGAATTCTCTTACGACCGGAAGAGAATGGGCTAAAGGAAGAGTTCTGGCATTCCGCATCAGGAAACCGTAGAAGCCGGGGAAGGAAGTGTAGTTTCCTTCCTTGATGATGCGAAAAAGGTGATGACTCCTTCTCTTCCTTCCGCTTTTCTCATAGGCGATCTGAGTCAGGAAAGAATCCATCGGAGAGAAGTGGTTGCAGGTGAAAAGGACTCCTGACTTCAATCCTTTCAGGTTTTCTTTTCCTTCGATCCCTTTGACGACCAATGTCTTAGTAGCAAGGAGATGATGAAGATAGATACGGGCAAAAAAGAAGGCGATGGATGCTTTGAACCGAGTGGAAAACTTGTTATAGGAATAATCGACTTCACCTGGTTTTAAAGCTCTGGAAGGTGGATCGTTTTCTACATCCACATCAAACTTCCCTTCTTTTTCCAACTCCTTTATCTTGGTAAGAGTTTTCTCTCGATAAGCATGTAGCTGAGGATCAATTTTCGTTTTCATAGCGTTTGAGCCAAACCTTGTAGACTTCATAGATATCGTCGAACTGATGATAATGGAAGACCTTGTGTACCATTTCGATATTGTCCTGTTTGATATTGGCGGTATGAGGATAAGGAAGATAGAAAAGACGTTTGGAGAAATGACGCACGACGGTCGACTCATGGAGGAATTTCTGATCGTTGAATTTCTGCGGGAGCATTTTCTTTTTCGTAGTAGAACGCATCAAGGCATCCTGATCGGCAAAAGGAAGCTTATGCTTTTTGATCTGGGCTCTTGCTTTTTCAAAGAGTCCGGTTCTTCTTGCTTCTTCCATATTGAAAAGAAGAACCCCGGCATTGATATAGCGAGGAGAAAGGAAGTATTTTCCGTAGTGATCGGGAGCGGCGGCATATTCATAGCCATCTAAAGGAGTATCGCTGAGAAGTCTTACATCCTTGTTGAAGAAGATATCGGCATCGAGATAGAGGAGTTTTCCGTTTTCGCTTTCGGTTTTATCGGCAAATAGACGTAACAGAGTATAAGGAGAACAGTAGGCGTTCTCATTGGGGCAATGGGCGAATTCACTCTCGTATAAGTCTGTAACATCTTTGACGGTGACATGGTTTTCTTTGGAGAAGCTCTGTGCCACTTCTTCTAAGAGATTTTCTTCTTTCTCTCCTAAAGCGACATAGTTCTCTTTGACTCTCGTCAGATTCATCGTCAATACCGAAACTTCAAAAGTCTCTCCGGGAGAGCGGAGAAGCAGAGAAAGAAAAGAAGATAAGATCTGGGTGAAGACACCCTTGTTTCCACAATAGAGCAGATGAGTCATGGTTTCTTAAGGTAATGGATGAGCTCTTTATCGGATAGGAGAGCTCTTTTCTGCATCGTTTCTCTTACTTGTCTAGCAAGCGATTCTTTTTCCTCTTCGTCAGGAAGCGGATAGAAAGGACCATCGACATAGGTGATGATCTGAACGGAATTCGGATTTTTCCGTTTATGGTAGGTGTTGGTAAAACAGAAAGTAGGAGTATTCAAGGCAACGGGATAATGGAAGGAATCTTTTTTGAAAGGACGGATCTTCGTGTAATAAGGCCAGAGATGAGCTTCCGGATAAAGGACAACCGGTTCTTTCTTCTCGACACTCTTTTCTAAAGCGTGGAAGAAGCTTCGATAATTAGAAATACTTTGAGGAAGAGGATAACCGCCTAAATAAGGAACGGCCCAACCGATAAAGGGAGAGCGGAGATTATTGGGGTGGACGATGATGCGGATCTTCTTTGAGAAAAGGAAGGCAGGAAGTAAAGCATCTCCGAGAATCTGAGTGTGGTTGCCATAGAGGAAAAGAGGCTTATCCTTGTAATCTTTCAGTTTATCTTTTCCAATGACTTTCCAGTGGAACTTGATCTTTAGATAGAGAAAACCGAAAGGTTTGAAGATACCATAGTAGAGAAAATTGCGGAAGATCCTTTCATAGAATCGGTCTCTACGATAACGGTAAGAGGAAGGAATCTTCGGCGTTTCGATCTTGGCTTCGGAGAATTCGTCGTTGCTCTCGTCCTGATAATAGACAGTCTTCTCTTTCATCCTAGGCTTTCTTGGGGACTAAGAAGAGAGGCACCTCTTCCGGGGAGAGTTCCTTTTCTTCTTCGGTGACTCTTGCTAACTTCCGAGCGAAGTTATCTGGATTCTTCACTTCATCCATACAGGCTAATATCACATTGACACCGACTTTCTTTTCGGCTTCTAACTGAGCAGACGTGTAATAGCAGAACTCCTTCTTGATCTCCATCGCGAAAGGAACCTCTTTGGCTTTCTCCCAGAAAAGAAGGGCGTAAGGAGAAGTAAGATCATGCCAAGGTTTGGCAGAGAAATTGAAATGGAGAAGACCGATATCCTTTTCCCGTATTTTCCATTTATGGAGACATTCGACATTCCATTTTCGGGGTAAGTATTTGATCTTTCCCTTTAAAAGAACATTGAGATAATCCTGATCCTGCGCGACCCGGAAGGAATAGAAACGGAAAAGAGATAAGAAA
>ONBI01000024.1 GCA_900316035.1 uncultured Eubacteriales bacterium | reverse complement strand
CATTGACACATCATCTTCCATAGGAAGAGAGTTTTCGTCTGTCAATTCGATATAATGAAAATGATTCAGAAAAGTATTGACTTCATTTAGAAAGTCAAAGAAATTATCGCTTGTCCTTTTTCTTCTGACTCCTATCACTCTTACTGGATGCAGTGGGCTTTTTCATTTACCGGGAAACGTCGTCTCGACTTCTTCGGTAACGACACAGAAGAAACTGGTTCTCAAGTCTTTGCCGACTGCGGATGTCTATTATGTCGGTCAAGGTTTTGATACGACCGGATTAGTGATTGAAGAAGAAACGTATGAGAACGGAACTCTATCTTCTACAAACGAAATCACTGATTACACATTGACCATTCAGGAGACTTCTACCGTTGTCACTTCTTCTTTCACTTTTACTGAGAGCGGTGGTTTCAATGTCGTGGTCAGCAAAGATAACGATAAAACGGTCTCCTTCAGTATCGATGTCGAAGATGTGCAGGATTACTCCGAAAAACTTCTTATCTCTTCTTACCCGAAAACCGGGTATACCAAAGGAGAGACCTTCTCTTTGGATGGCTTAGTCGTAAAGAAAAAGATTTCCTATGTCACTGATAAAAAACATACTTCCACAAAGGAAATCACCAATTACACTCTTAAAATCATCGATGACGATACCGGGGAAGAAAGCGATGCTACCGATTACGTTTTTAATAAAATCGGTAATTTTACCGTCTCTATCCAGACAACCGATACCAAACCGATATCTACTTCCTTCACCGTCTCCGTCGGTGGAGAAAGCCATCTTCATAGCTTAGAATCCTATACCGATGATTCGATTGCTGCAAACTGGACCGACGATACCGATAAAGTCACTCTCTCCTTCACCAAGACCGGAGCGAATAACACAGATAAAGGTTATATCACCCCTTCCGAGATCGGAACTACGTACACCTTTGCCGATGCGGGAGAAAGAAGTGTCTATAACTGGCATTACACACCTTCTACCGGTAAAGTTTCGCTTCTTGTTGTTCCTGTCATCACTCCTGGCGATGAAGAATTAGCGACCGAAGATAACTGGAACCTCATCGAAAAATGCTTCTTCGGCAAGAAAGAAGATATGCACTTCGAATCTCTTCGCTCCTATTACTATCAATCCAGTTTCGAACAGCTCGATTTCACCGGTGGAGTCACCGGTTACTTCAATCCGGCTTCCGTAAGCAATACCTTCTCCTCCATTGAAAACTACACCGAAACCAATATCGCCCGTTTACCACAGCTTGCCTTAGATTGGGCCGTAAGCAATTACGGTATTGATCCGAAAGATTACGATTCCAACAAAGATGGTTATGTTGATGGTGTCTGGCTCATTTATCTTCATTCGGTTTCTTCTTCCAGTAACTTCTGGGCCTTTACTTCCACCAATGGAAGCAGCAACGGAACCGTCGATGCACCTGTTGCTAACACCTTCGGTTGGGCTGGCTTAGGCTTCCTCAACGACAAAGCGTATAGTAGCGGAAGCGATAATGCCGCAGCCGATGCCCATGTTCTCATCCATGAGACCGGACATATGCTCGGATTATCGGATTACTACTCCTATTCTCAAACTGGTTATGCTCCTTTAGGAACGGCCGATATGATGGATAACAACATCGGCGACCATAACCCTTATTCCAAACTTCTCCTAGGTTGGGTCAAACCTTATATCGTCACCGGCAATGCAACCATCCATCTTTCTTCCGACCAATATAAGAACAATGTCATCCTTCTTCCTTATGACGATAAGACCTATACCAAAGATAGTGACGGCAAATACATCTTCAATCCGTTCGATGAATATATGGTTCTTGATCTCTATAACGATAACAATCTCAACTATCAGAATTACGATGCCTATTATGCCTTCACCGTCAAAGCAACCGGTGTCCGTCTCTACCATGTCGATTCGAGATTAGCCGAATACACCACTTCCGGAATCTCTCTTCTGGAAAATCCGGACAGCGCCTTTGAAGGAAGCAAATCTATTCTCCGCGTCATCAACAACAGCGAAAGCGGAGATCATGCCGAAAGCAGCTATCTGGGAAGAAACGCAAACAACGCCTTTGATGAAATCCGTTGGATCTCGGCCGATGGTACAAAGCTGAATTCCTACCATCGTGCCAGCGCTTCTTCTCTCTTCACTACCAGTGGAAAATCTTCTTTCTCCTTTGCTTCCTATGCCAGTCAATTCAACACGACAAGAGAAGACGATACCACTCTCTACTTCAACAATAAGAAAGCCTGCTCTCTCAGCTTCAATATCACTTCCTTAACCGACTGAAAAGAAAGAGCTACGATGAGAATTCAATCTCAAAGTAGCTCTTTTTTAATGCTTCATATAAACTTCTAATCAATAACAACTTTCTTTATTTTTTCTGTGTTGTTTCTTCTTTCTTGGCTTCTACTGGATAAGGAGTAATCGTGAAATCCTTGCGAATAATCATCAGTACAAGATAGACAACTCCACCGAGGAAAAGAAGCAGACACCAGAACTGAGAAGGAGATAAACCAGGGATCAAAGATCCGCGGTGATCTCCTCTTAAGAACTCGTTGAGGAAACGGAAGAGACCATAGCTGATAAGATAGATAGGCATCGTCAGTTTCGAATACTTTTTGAAGAGAAGAATCAGAAGAACTATAGCTAAGATAAAGAGGAAAACACATTCGAAAATCTGAGTTGGCCAGACTTTCTTTCCGGGTGTTGTACGGAACTCCACTCCCATCCAATAGAAAGGAGAATCTTCCGGAATCGGAGAACCATAACAGCAACCGTCAAGGATACAACCGATTCTTCCAAATCCATGTGCTAAAGGTATCGCAGCACCGGCAACCGCAACAATTTTATCTAAAGTTCCCGGATATTTCTTTCTTAAGTAGATTGCCCATTCGATAAAGAAAGATCCTACTCCTCCGATGAGTCCTCCTAGGAAAGTCATCGCCCAGGTCCAATGATAGGTGGAAGGAGATTCGATGAAGTCATAGAAGTTCTGGAAGAAGATAGCAAACAGGAAACCGAAGGCTCCGGCTATCACAATACAGATCTCATAGTCGGTCGCACAACCTTTCGGGGCATGGATTCTGCGATAGAAAAGCTCGAGTACAACTAGAGCCAGAATAAAACCGATCAATATCGGTATCGGATAAGGATCAAACGGGAAGTCAGCTGGAATCATGTTATTGTTCCTCAATCGGTGTTTTCTTACTTCTGGTAAAAAGTACAAAAAGTAAGAAAGAATAGGCTGTCAGCACAATACCTATCGCAGCACTATATATAACATAAGAAACAGAAAAAGTCGTGGAATATAGTCCGCTATAGAGAGTCATATTGAAGAAGTTGTAAAGGAAATGTCCGAGTAAAGGAAGCAAAGGTGTTTCAAAAAGAACCGCTAAGAATCCTAAGATAATACCGAGGAGAAGTGTGTATCCGAGCTGTGCAAACACAGCTCCGTAAGCGTTTCCATAAAAATTGATGACATGCATCAAAGAGAAGCAAAGAGAAGAACAGAGAACGGATAAAAGTTCTTTCTGTTTCTTTTTAGAGAAGAGATTTTCAAAATAGGAAAGCAGAAGATAGCGGAAAAGAATCTCTTCGATGGATGCCATCATTAAGACCATAAAGACACTGATAACAATAGTAGAAGAAATAGCATCTTTTCTTTCCTGATGGAAAAACAGAGCGTAGAAAAGATTCGAAGCAAAGCCAAAAACAAAAGGAAGTAAAGCAAAATAATCTCTTTTTCGTCTTATGGTTTCTTGTTCTTCTCTGCGGTTCTGATACGCTTCTTTGATAACAAGAAGGAGTAAACAGAAAAGGACCAAAAGACGGACAAAAGAAGCAAGAGATGCTTCAGGAATCCACTTCTCTATCGGTAAAAGATCGATACCTAAATAGAACAGTAAGAGATAAAGAAAACTATAGAGACGGTTCGTGTTCTTTTTATCGGAAGCCATAAAGGCATTATACAACAATAGACTTTTACCTTCTCAACGTATGAGACCAAAACGAAAGAAAGTATAATGTCTATGTTAAAAAAGAGAACAAATCTATGGAACAGCAAAACGAAAACAAAAAAGAAAGAAACAAAGTAGGTGGATTCTTCTTAGATGGTGCAAAAGGTATCACCTTAGGAATCTCGGCTGCTATCCCTGGACTCAGCGCCGGAACCATAGCTGTTGCTGAAAGCTGTTATGACACTCTGATCGATGCCATCACCTCGTTAAGAAAACAGTTCAAAAAGAGCTTCTTGATTCTTTTACCCTATATCTTAGGCTTACTGATCGGAGCTTTAGCTGCCTTAATCGGTATTCAGAAAGGTTATGATGCTGCACCTTTCTCCTTAACCGGTTTATTCGCTGGGTTTGTTTTCGGTTCTCTACCCATCACCTTCAAAGAGCTGAAGAAAGGAACCGATTCGAAAGAGAAAACCATCCATTGCCTTAGCTTCTTTCTCTGCCTCTTAGTCGCTGGTGGTATCGGTGTCTTATGCGCTTTGACGAAAGTTAACCTTGCTAGCTACTTACAAGCCCGTGTCTGGTGGATGTATCTGCTTGTCTTAGTAGCCGGTATCTTAGCTGCCGGAGCCTGCATCGTTCCTGGTATCTCCGGTTCCATGACTCTGATGGTTATCGGTATGTATTATCCGATTCTCAATACCTTCTTCTCCCGTTCGAATGAGTTATCCATCTGGTCGAGCGATAGCGGTTCCTATATCGGAACCGGTGTTGTCCTTCTTATCCTTCTTATTGTCGGTGCTATCATCGGTGTTGTCCTCTCTTCGAAGATGATGAAGGTCTTATTAGCCAAACATCGTGTCTCTACTTTCTACGGTATCTTAGGTCTGATCTTAGGATCCTTAGTCTCGATGTTCATCAACGCCGATATCTATCCGAAGTATCAGGCTGGTATTGCTACTTGGGATTATATTGTCGGTGCTGTTCTCTTCTGCCTTTCTACCTGTGCTATCTTCTTCCTTATCAAGTACACCGATAAGAAACAGAAGAAAGCTGCTGTTGAAGAAACGAAGTAAATAAAACTAAGAAGAAAAGCCACACCCATGCGAGTGTGGTATTTTCTTTTGTCTTCGTCTGTTTATGGATGTGAGCCAGGCTGACCAGGTCCACCAGGACCTCTCTGTCCACCACCGGGTTCTCCTCCTTGTCCAGGGCCTTGTTGAATAGAGCCGATTGTCGAAACTTTGGAAGAGATGGTTACGGAACCGACAGTGGTAGTACCGCTCGTTAACGTATAAGTCTTACCAGAAGAAAGAGAAGGCGAAGAAAGAATGATGGCACCGCCGGCTTTCTTTGTAGTAGTCGTTAAGACCGTATTGCCATCACTATCGGTGAGAGTGAAGGTCGTTCCTGCCGTGTAAGTAGCACCAGCCATAATTGTATAAGCGGTCGAATCGTTCTGCGGATTTTCAATCATCGCTGCCGAACCGGAAGCGATGACGGTAGCTCCGTTCATATAGTAACCTTTATCGGTATCTAGCGGAGAATCCGTACCACTTTCGGAGCATTCGACATTAATGGTTCCAGCATTGAAGTAAGAGTAACCATTGGAGTCTAAACCATCCCCGCCGGAAACAACATTGAGCTTTCCACCATTGACAGAGATATAGAGATTATCCGTGTAATAATCCGAAGCGGCGTTGATACCATCGTCCTCGGCGACAACCGAGATGTCACTCTTGGAGCCATAGATAGCAACCTGACTTCCTTGAATGCCTTCATACGATTTGGTGATATCGATTGTGTTGTTCTTAAGAATGACCGCACCATCTGCGGAAAGAGGCTGATCGGAACAAGAGGCCGTGATAGAAGAATCCTCGACAATCATCTGACCCTGATTGACGTGAAGACCATCGTCAAAAGTGTTGAGAGTCAAAGTCGAAGAAGTAATCTGAAGCGTGTATTCTTCCCCCGAAGAAGAAGCGACTTCTTTGGTATTGCCACTTGCATCTTCATAATCGATAACACCGACCTTGATACCCTTGCAGGAATTGACGATAGCATAGGTTCCGTCTCTTCCTCTCTGTTCGGAAGCAACCTTGCTATAGGTATCCCCGTTCTTGGTGTATTTGAAATCATCAGCTTCATAGTCGCCGGAAGAAACAAGAGCGCTCGAATAAGCGACCATCATCGAACCCGTGGTAAGGTTGACCGTTGAAGAATCAATCAAAACAAAAGTATCGGCCTGAATACCATCGCCAGAACCAGTGGTTTCATCGGTAGAAGCATTGGCATAGGTGTAGATATACTTCACATCCTCAAAGACAACATAACCGTCTTCTTTAGTGAAAGCAGTAACCGAATCCTCCATTTCGGAATGGATGCCGTCTTTTCCGGAATCGTTGACCTGAATGGTGGCACCTTTTGCAAGAACCTTAGAACCGGAGATACCATGACCATCCCCATCTCCGGAAGCGGTCAGGTTCAAAGTGATATCTTTCAGATAGATACCCTTCTCCGATTTCAGGCAGGACTTGCCAGTCGACGTGATAGAAAGAGTTCCCGAACCCACGACATAGAGATCACAGGTCACATCGACCGCATTCTTTTTCGCCGTGATTGTGTTGGATGAATTGTTGAGTAGAACAATCGTTACCGATTCCGTGAATTCATCTTCAACGGTGATAGCTTTGCTTTTCGCCGTGAAAGTTGCTCCATCCAAATAGAGAACAACACTTCCCTTTGCTGTCAGAGCAATCGAAACCGAGATGAAACTATCTCCTTTGAAATAATAGGAGCCGGCTTCAGTGATGGAGGTGTCGTCTTTCGTCATTGTTTTATAAGTAGACGGAAGAGTAACAGCGTTATCCATCTGGGTGAGTAAAGTAGAAGTGAGATAGTCATCCACATTCAAAACAACATAGTCGGTATCGTCGTATTCACTGCCGCTATTGTTAGAAGAAGTGGAATCCGAAATTGTAGAAGAAGAAATCGGAGCGGATGAAGAAGGAGAAGAGGAGGAAGTAGTAACGGAAGAGGTGTTATCTGTTCCGCCACAGGCCGTCAAGACAGAGAGACTGATCAAAGAGAGAAAGAACTTTGCTTTTTTCATGGTTCTTATCCTCCTTTCGTTTTCGTAAGTATGTAAAGGAATGAAAAGAGATTCAAGGAAAATAAGCGAGGTTTAAGTATCTTTTATCTAGAAGTTAACAATGCTTTAGATTTGTAATTTCACATATTTAGTAATATTTTAAGAAACATTTTCTTAAAAACTCAACTTTTTTCATATGTAACTTAAAAATATTAATGTGCTGATAGCACATTTGTGTAAATTATCCTCCACTATTTCAAAACAAAAGATAAACAAAGTTTTAGGCCTTGTTTTGAGCAGAAATTTCGTAGTCGAGTACAGCAAAAAAGCTTGGATTTCCCTAACAGAACTCTGTCAGAGAAACCCAAGCTGTGAAACGCGTTAAGAGAAAGACAGATTAGTCTTTATACTGCTCGTAAGCCTTGGAGATGGATTCGTTGTGGTTGATGGCGTAGATCATATCGCCGATCATCGGAGCAAGAGAGACGACCTGAATCGGAACTTCCTTGGAGTTGATGAAACGATGATCGAGCGGGATAGAATCCGTGACATAGAATTTATCGATGACCTTCGCGGCCGATAATCTCTCATAGGCAGGATCGCTTAAGACCGGATGCGTGACCGCCATACGGACGGAGAGAGCACCAGCGTTCTTTAAGGCGTTCGCCGCAGCGACAGCCGAACCGGCGGTATCGATCATATCGTCGATGATGATGGCGTTCTTACCGCTGACTTCACCGATGATGTTCATGACTTCCGGCTGATACTTGTTGTTGCGTCTCTTATCGATGATGGCTAACGGAGCATTGAGCTTCTCAGCGACCTTACGGGCGCGGTTGACTCCGCCGTGATCCGGCGAGACAACAACGGTATTGGCTTTATCGATTTCCGGGTCATTGTATAAGACATGGCCTAAAAGTGGAATAGCGGACATATCATCTTCCAAGCAGGCGAAGAAGCCCTGTTCCTGAGAAGCGTGGAGATCGAAAGTGAGAACATGGTCGACACCGGCAGTGACAAGAAGATCGGCGACGAGTTTGGCAGTGATCGGTTCACGCGGTTTGGACTTGCGGTCCTGACGGGCATAACCGAAATAAGGGATGATGACGTTGATTTCACGGACAGAGGCACGACGGAGAGCATCGACGAAGATGAGAATCTCCATCAGGTTGTCGTTGACCGGCGGGCAGGTGGACTGAATGATGAAAACCTGTTTTCCACGGACAGTTTCTAACGGCGAAGCAAGGACTTCTTTGGACGGGAAGCGAGCGAGATAGACCGACCCGAGCTTAGTTCCTAAATAGTCAGCGACACTCTTAGCGAGATCCGGATTGGCAGATAAGGCATAGATGACGGCATCATCAGTGAGCTTCATGGTTTCCTCCCAAAATACCGCTCTATGATACAACCAAAACGCACAGAAAAAAAGGCGAAAGAAGGACTTATGCTTAGAAAAAAACGGAGTCGGCTCAGAGAGCAAACTCCGTCAGATAACAAGAACATCCTTTCTTCTCGAAGACACCTTTGGCACGTTCAAGAAGTTTCTTATCTTTATGAAGGGCGAAACAGGCAGAACCGGTACCCGACATCGAAGAGAGAGTTAAACCCATCCGCTTCATATCGTCAAGAATCTCCTGAATCAGAGGGAGAGCTCTAATAGCAGGGACTTCTAAGACGTTGATCATATTCTCCGCAATCTTCGCTTCATCATCGACCTTTAAGGCTTCGATGAGAGCAGGGATATTAGGATGTTTGACTTCGCCGACCATATCGAAAGCTTCGTAGACCGATTTGGTCGATAAGCCGATATTCGGTTTGACGATCAGAACCGGGTAAGAATAACCGACCGAGATCGGAGTTAAGACTTCGCCGATTCCACCGACTCTCGAAGGTTTGTCATAAAGGCAGAAAGGAACATCGGCTCCGATCTTCAGAGCGAGATCTCTTTCACTTTTATCTTTATCTTCGGCCGAATCATGGCGGAAAGCATCCAAGGCTTTGACAACTGCCGCCGCATCCGCACTTCCTCCGCCTAAACCGGCTTCGACCGGAATGCGTTTATGGATCATGATGCGGAAATCGCCATTGACACGGAAAGCAGCCCGCATCGCATTCAAAGCCTTATAAGCGAGATTGGATTCATCACAGACAATCGTCGGATCATCGCAATAGAGATAGGTTTCCATCTTGGTCGGTAAAGGAGTGATTTCGACCGAATCGTGAAGTTTTAAAGGGATGGTGACCATATCGATAAGATGGTAACCGTCTTCTCTCTTCCCGATGACGTCAATCGCTAAGTTGATCTTAGCTAACGCCCGAATGACTATCGTGTTCATGTTTGTTTTCTATTATTGGTGTCTTTGGGGATATTATACTCTATTCCTTTCGGCTGAAAAACAAGGAAAATAGGGTAGAATAGTCCTGCTATGGAGAAAAGGTTAACCCGTGACGAACTGCTGGAAAATCTGCTTCAGAGAGCTTCCAATCCCTTCACTTCGATGGAGCAGAAAACCGAAATCAAGAAAATTCTGATGGAATCTACGACCATGCGAGGAATGAACCATCTTTTTTTGGTCCGCTGTTATTTCAATGAGGAAAATCCTCTTTTCTTCGTTACGGAAGATGAAGCGCTACGACAAGCACACCTAGCCTTAAAAGAGAACAATACGGGAGCTTATTACTATCTCAGCCTTCTCTATAAAGATAAGGATCCCACCAAAGCGAGAAACTATCTTAGGTTAAGTTGCTATGCCAAAAATCCTTATGCTTTTCTTCTCTTAGGAAAATACCGAAAAGAAGGAATCCTTTTTGAAAAGGACCGCAAGAAAGCCGAAGAGTGTTTCCGTATCGCGGCAAACTGCCATCTCAAAGAAGGCTATTTCCAGCTCCTCTTGATGGCCAGTGAAGATCACAACATTCCAAAAGAGAATGGCATCTACGGAGAAGCTCTTTTCCATGGAATCAAGCTTCCGGGGGTTATCGAATAATATGAATCCGAGTAAAAAAGCAGTTCTTATCGGAGCTTATCCGATCGGTGATTTCGAAGTGCTAAAAAAGGAAAGAGAAGGAGCTTTTCTTCTCTGCTGTGATGGTGGATATAAGACCTTAGAAAAATTAGGAGTAGAACCGGATCTTTTCGTCGGAGATTTCGATACGCTTCCGAAGAAAGAGCTGAAGAATCCGAAAGAGGTGATAACCCTCAATCCCATCAAGGACGATACGGATACGTTCTATGCCGTCAAATGGGCTTTAGAAAAAGGATTCACTACCTTCTATTTCTTCGGTTGCTTAGGAGGAAAAGTAGAGCATTCGTTAGCGAATATTCAGATTCTCTCCTACCTCATCGATCATAAGGCAAGAGGGTTCTTATTCTCTTCGGATTCCAAAACCGTTTTGACCATGGGAGAAAACGAAACCTTCCGTTTTAAAAGAGATGCAAAAGGTATGTTCTCTCTTTTCAGCTATACGCCAAATGCTCTTGTTACCGAAAAGAATCTGAAATATACGTTAGACAAAGCGGAACTTTCTTCTTCTATTCCTTTAGGAGTATCTAACGAATTCATCGGGGAAGAAGCGGAAGTCACTATCCATCAAGGAAAAGCGATCTTGGTTTATCCCTATGGAGGTCTAATCCGATAGAGGAGGATTCTCCTCAGGAAACGATAGCGGTTCGTTCTCCTCGATAGGAAAAGACAGTTCTTCTAAGTCGTCTTCTTCCTGATGAGGATAAAAAGGATAATACTGCTTCGACCGTTTTTCTTTCGTATGGTTTTTCATGGTGATGATCTCCCTTCACTATAGATATTCACCGGAAGAGAGATTTTGTCTCACCTAAAGAAAAAATTCTGAGTTAAGGATAATTGGCAAGAATCGCACTTGCCTGTTTCTTCATCCTCTCTTTCAGCCAATCGGGAGAAAGAACTTTGACATAACCTCCAAAACCGAGAAGGAAAGAAACCGTGAGGCTAGAATCGGCTACTTGGCAATGGACCTCAAAGAAGTTTTCTCCCTTGGAAATGAAATCCGCATTGATACCGGAAAGCTTCTCTTTCAGGATGGCTTCCGGGAACTCGTGAACTTCAAAAACAATCGGGAATAAATCCTTCTTCTTGAACTTGAATCCTTCGGGAGTGAAATAGTTTTTCACATCGTAATATTTCCAGACCGTGAACTTCTCGTTCTGTAATTCATAAGAAAGGATACGGGAGAACTTGAACGAGAAAACATCCCCTTTCTCCGGAACCCAGGCAAGCAGATACCATTCGTCTTTATAGTTGATCAACTGATAAGGATGAACGATAAATCCCATGGTTCCCTGACCGAAAGTGATGTACTGGATCTTGATGACGGTTTTATTGGTGATAGCACCCTGTAAGAAATAATAAAGAGCACTGGCAGGTTCCTTCGCATCCAGAGAAGTAGAAAGATAAATATTGTTATTGTGATTCTCCATCGGAGGAATCGAAGAAGCAATTTTTCCGACGGCTTTATTCAGAGCATCCTTCTCTAAGAAATCATTGCGGGAAGAGACATAAGAATAGGCATTGAAGAAAGCCGTCGACTCTTCATCGCTGAGTTTTACAACAGGGAAAAGATCGGACTTCTTCAACCGATAACCACCGTATCTGCCGGAAAGAGATACGATATCGTACCCTGCTTTTTCAATTTCTTTTTTATATTCGATGACGTTTCTTTTATTGGTTTCCAAAGCTTCGGCCAATTCCGAAACCTTAAAAACTCTCCCCGAATTGAGGAGAGATAACATCTGAATGCACATGGCCGCTTTTCCCATAGCAATTCCCTTTCCTCTGAATCGAAAAACTCGTTGCTATTGGTAACTATAGAATGCAACATTACACCATTTATGTAACGTTCATTATTTTTGCAACGAACCTGAAAAAAGCTTTCGCGCGGATTTGTAAAAGGCCCGTTACAAATGCAAAACTTTGTTAAAAATCTTTTTAGAAACATTGAAAAAGGTGAAGTGAGAAATTGTTTTATTTTCATTGCAAGCCGAAAATTAGATTTTCTAGCGGAAAAAGATACTTTTTTAAAGAATATGTTCCAATTGTTACACATTTTCTTCATTGATTTGAAGATTTCAACCACTTTATCAAAATAAATTCTTAATTTTTGTTTACAAACTTCAGGTTTGATTAACGTTGGGAAAAGGGTGATTGTTACATTATTTTGCGTATATTAAAAAATAGACTATGGGTAAAAGGAACGCACAAATGAACGATCAGAACCGACAGATTCGCAAATTGGTTGCGGCGAGCGGACTCAGCATCAGCGAATTAGCCAACAAGATCAATGCCAGCCCAAAGTCCATTTATAAATGGATGTCCGGTGTATCGCTTCCGAATAAAGAACATCTCACTGCTCTCTATAAAGTTTTGGAGGATAGTGGCAAATTGAATTCTAATCTCCCGACTCTAGATTCTCTGATCTGATTACCTTTCATGGTACCGAAAGAGAGGGCTTCAAAAGGTCCTCTTTTTTCATGGAAAAAGGAAACCAAAGAAGGTTTTTCTTCCTGATATTGTTTAGCTATACAGAAGATATTTTTGAAAGAGAAAAACAGCTTATTTAATAAGCCTATACAATCCTTTGTTTTTGTGACCTCGTTTTTGGGGTTATCCACAATTTTCTTTTTCGGTGCAATTTGCTTATCGGAAAAGGGAATTCAAGAAGGAGTTTTTCCTTTGTTCTATGGTTAGTAAGTGTCTTGGGAAAAGAAGGGATTGTGGGTAGAGAAAGTGGACTTATCCACAGGTTATCAACCAAAATATTCACTATCCACAGGCTGTGGATAACGTGTTTTTGAGATTGTTAGTTTATTTAAAAATGCCGAAAGTTATCGCATTTTATGCTTGTTGGTAACTTTCAGAATTGTGGATAGTTATCCACTTACCCACAATGGAGTTATCCACCGTCTTTTTATCCACAAGTTATCAACATGTTAGTAATTGTGGATAAGTGGGTAACTTCTTTTTTCTTATATATATTCTTTTCCCCTGAAAAAAGTGGATAACTTTTTATTAGACACTTTTCTGCTTCACAAGAGAGAGGCTAGCCGTTATAATGTTCGAGCATTTAAGGAGACTACTTTTCACCATGAGAGAAACCAGCCGGGACAAACAGATCGGAACCATCTATAACGAGCTGATCAAGCAGATCCGTGGGTCGATCAATCCAAGCTTATTCGACACCCTTTTCAGTGGGGATTCCTTTGAACTGAAATCCTTATCTAACAACAAAGCGGTCTTTGTCGCGGATAGTGAATCCAATGCCACCATCATTCGGACGAACCTTCTTACTCCGATTCAGCAGGCGCTTTCGAAACTGATGGAGACCCCGATGGAAATCGAGATCACCGATAAAAAGACCTACGCCAAAAGAGATGCTCTGGTCGCTCAGGCTAACCGTTCCTTCTTCCAGAATTCCCTTTTACAGCAGAACCTCACTTTTGAAAACTTCGTCATCGGACCGAACAACAGAGATGCTTACTTAGCTTCTTTGATTGCAGTAGAGAATCCGGGAAACAATAACCCTATTTTTCTATATTCCAAATCCGGTTTAGGAAAAACACATCTTCTCCATGCTATCGGCAATGCCACGCAAGCCAAATACCCGGATAAAAAGGTTCTTTATATCACCTCGGATGATTTCATCACCGAATTCGTCAAATATTCCTTAGGAAACAAAGACAGCAACAATCTCAAAGACTTCTTCAATACCATCGATTTACTATTGGTCGATGATATTCAGTTCTTAGCCAAGAGAGAAGGCTCTCAGATGATGTTCTTCAATGTCTTCAATCTCTTAGTCAACCAACATAAACAGATTGTTCTCACTTCCGACCGTTCTCCAAGCGAACTAAAAGATCTTCCCGATCGTCTTGTCTCCCGTTTTGCAGGAGGATTAAGCATCGCTATCACTTCTCCGAATCAACAGACTTTGGTTGAGATTCTGAAGATGAAAATCAAGATCTCCGGATTGAAAGAAGAGATGTTTGAACCGGAAGTTCTTACTTATTTAGCCGATAACTATGGGAAAAACGTGAGAGAGCTGGAAGGAGCCTATACCAATCTCCTTTTTGCGATTGCCACTCATAAACAACAGGGACTTATCACCTTAGACTTCACCCGCTCCGTCTTTGAAGCCGATGAAGAAAGAAAAGTGAAGAGCGGCAAAGTCAATATCGATAGCGTCATCACTACCGTTGCCGACTACTACGGCATGAGTGAGAATCAGCTCAAATCCAAAGTCCGCACTTCCCAGATTGCTTTAGCAAGACAGATTGCCATGTATCTTTCCCGCAAGATCCTTTCTCTTCCGTATCAGGAAATCGGAAAAGTCTTCGGAAAAGACCATTCGACCGTCTTAACCAATGTCCAGAAGATAGAGAAGATGAAGGAAACCGATGAATCCCTGAATAAAGTTCTTAACGAACTGTCTACCAAAATCAAAGCAGAACAGAGAGCCTGAGAGAAATCTCAAGGCTCTTTCTTTTTACCCCCATAACGAAGTTATCCACAATCGCATCTGCTTCTCCCCAAGTTAGGCACAACAGGTGTGGATAAATAAACGGTCGGAAGGAATCAAAAATTCAACTTAGAAAAGTGTTTGAAACACGTTATATTCGGCTTCTTTTTCAACATGGTATCAGCAACTTTGTTTTCAAGTTGGTAAGTTATCCACAAACCCACCGACCCTTATTATTATCCTTATTTTTAAAGACTATATTACTTCATTCCGTCTCTGCTTTCGGAAAGACGGAAACAAAGCCGGAAAAGAAGGCTTTTTCTGCTTTCCCTGTAAGCCCTTTGTCACTATAATAAATATACTTAGATAGAATTTCTAAAGTATTTAAAACATAGGAGAACACTATGAAACTCACAATGCGCCGTGTTGAATTCGTTCGCATGCTCACCTTCGCTTCCCAGGCTATCCCTGCCCGCAATGCCGATGTTCAGTATTTGAATTTCTTACTCGATGTCAAAGAGGATGGACTTTCTGTTATCGCTTCTAATGGCTCTTTATCGACAAAGGTCTTCCAGCCTCTGAAAGACGATAAAGGAAACGAAGTCATTTTTAACCTTGAACCTGGTATGATCCAGACCCAAGCAAAACTTCTTCTCGATGCTGTTACCAAGATGGGTGGCGATGTCATCACTCTCACCATGGTCGACACCAATTATCTCAACCTCTCCGATGACAACACCGACTATAACCTCGTTACCAAAGCCGGCGAAGAATATCCAGATGTCGATTTATCCGCTCCGCAGGATCAGGATGGCTTCGAAGTCTCTCTTGCCGATCTGAAGAAACTCTATTCGACTACCGCTTATGCGGCAGCTACTAAGGGACCGAAGGAACTCTACTACGGTATCCATGTCTGCGCCGAAAACGGTAAGCTCAGCTTCATGGCGACCGATTCCTATCGTATGGCCCGTCTTTCTCTCAATGAGAGCAACAAGGATGCCATGTTCAACTTCACCTGCCCGACCAAGGCTTTGGATATGGTCACCCATATCGATGTCGGCGATAAGGTCGTCATCTATTTCGATGAACAGAAGGCTTTGTTCTTAGCTGGCAATATCGCGGTCTCCACCCGTCTTTTAAGAGGTGACTTCCCGTCGATCGACCGTCTGATCCCGCCTAGCTTCCCTTATTCTTTCTCGGTCAAGAAGGATAGCTTCCTTCAGGCAGCCGACCGTGTCATGGTCATCTCGACTCCGGAAAACCGCAATTCTCCGGTCCGTCTTACAATCTCCAAAGAGACCGGTGTCTCCCTTTCTTCCCGCAACGCGAACTTAGGAGATGCCGTCCAGACTCTCAAGGATGCGACTTACATTCTTCCCGACGATACCACGGTCTTTGAAATCGGCTTCAATGTCACTTTCGCCATGGATGCCGTCAAAGCCATGGAAAGCGATGTCGTTCATTTCGTCTTCTCTTCCCCGACCCGTATGTTCATGGTTCGCGATGAGAATCCGGATAACATTCACATCATCACTCCGATCCGTATGTCTTCCTTAGGCTAAAGACAGGAATAGGTGAGGAGCAGGAAAATGGAGAAAACGAAAAAAGGTCTCGGCGTGAGAATGTGGTTCTTCCTCATTCTCATTGGTTTTGCCGGACAGCTTGCGTGGGCGCTTGAGAACATGTATCTCAACACCTACATCACCTATCTTAATTTCTCTGCTCCGGCCGGTCAGAATTTTGATTATTCTCTCGATATTGCTCTCACGACCGCCTTTTCGGCGATTGTCGCTACCTTGACTACGATCTTCATGGGTGCTTTGACCGATAAGATCGGACATAAGAAGCTCTTCATTTCGGGAGGTTATCTTCTCTGGGGTATTGCAACGGCCTGCTTTGGCTTATTCAATGTCAACTCCACTTCGAAGATTCTTCCGATTGCGATGGCTTCTTCTCTAGCCGCTCTCTTTGTCATCGTCTTGGATTGCATCATGACTTTCTTCGGCTCGACTTCTAACGATGCGGCTTTCAATTCCTATATCACCAAGAACATCGAGAAAGAAAATCGTGGAAAAGCGGAAGGTGTGCTTCAGATTCTCCCTTTGATTGCGATGCTTTTCCTCTTTGTCGGACTCAATTCCCTGACTACGGATTCTTCTAGTGGAGTCCATGATGCCCGATGGGATTTATTCTTCTATATCGTCGGCGGATTTGTCTTTATCATGGGCATCGTCTCTTTCTTCCTGATTCCGAAAGAAAAAGAAGAAAAGAGCGAAAAGACGTATCTTTCTCACTTGGTAGAAGGATTCAGACCTTCGGTCATCCAAAAGAACAAGAACCTCTATCTTGTTCTTCTCATCTATTTCCTCTATGCCTGTGCAACTCAGGTCTTCTTCCCCTATCTGATGGTCTATGTGGAAAGAACCTGCAGAATCAGCAATACAGGAAGCGGCTTCTTAACGCCGTTTGCCATCTTGATGGCTATTGCCTTATTAGGCGGTTCTTTGCTCTCCGTTTTCTTCGGTATCCTTTCCGATAAACTCGGAAGAGATAAACTGATTCTTCCTAGTCTTGGTATCTTCGCTCTCGGTATCCTCCTGATGTTCTTTGTTCCGCAGATTTCTAGCGATGGCGGAAGATTAGGTTATGGTATCGTCTCCGGAACCGTTCTGATCCTCGGCTATGTCGGAGTACCGACCATTCTCAATGCCATCGTCCGAGACGATATCCCACAGGGCGAAGAAGGTAGCTACATGGGCGTAAGAATGCTCTTTGTCGTCGCTCTTCCGATGTGTATCGGTCCTTTTATCGGCAACGCTTTAAATGCATCTACCGGAGAACAGTACGCCAACGAATTCGGCGATGTCTCCTCGGTTCCTTCAAAGTATGGATACCTGGTTGGGTTAGGTGTCCTGCTTCTTTCTCTGATTCCGTCTTATTTCTATTTCCGGGAGGTACGTAAACAACATGTCGCAAAGCAATGAAGGTTATCTTCTGAAAGACTTGGTTGAGGAAAAGGATGTCTTAGAAAAAGCTCCTTATCTAAGCGAATATCCTCGCCCGCAGTTCAAACGGAATTCCTATCTTTCCCTAAACGGAATCTGGGATTTTGCTTTATCTAAGAAAGATGTTCCACCGGAAGAATATTTCGCTAAGGTCAATGTTCCTTTTGCTGTCGAATCTCCATTATCTTTAGTCAATAAACTTGTTGAACCGGATGATTTTCTTTTCTATCACCGTATCATTACTCTTCCGAAAGGGTTTACGGACGGAAAAGAATTCCTGCTTCTTCATTTCGAAGGAGTCGATCAAAGCTGTGAAGTCTATCTGGATGAACATCTGGTTGCGAAACATGTGGGTGGATATACTCCGTTCACGGTGATACTTTCGGCCGATATTCCGGAAGAATTCTCTTTGACGGTCAAGGTCAAGGACGGCACGGATTCTTCGTATCACCAGAGAGGAAAACAGGTCTTAAAACCTTCGGGCTGGTTCTATACTTCTTCTTCCGGTATCTATAAACCGGTCTGGATCGAAGCGGTGAATCAGAATTACCTGGAAGGGGTGAAGTTCACTCCGGATTTTGATAATAAATCCATTAAGATTCTTCTTTCTTCGAAAGAAAAACAACCGGTCACGATGACACTGGAAGGAAAAGAGATTCCTTTCACCACCAACGAAGAAAAGACGTTCCCGTTAACCGATTTCCATCCTTGGACCACAGAAGATCCTTATCTTTATCCGGTTGCTTTCAAGACCAAGGAGGATGAAGTTTCTTCTTATTTCGGTATGCGGAAGATTGAGTTAAGAGAAGTCGATGGTTTTAAACGTATCTTCTTCAACAATAAACCTCTCTTCTTAAGCGGCTTATTGGATCAAGGGTATTATTTCCTCGGTAACTTAACTCCGGTCCGTTATGAGGATTATCGATTCGATATTCAAAAAGCAAAGGAAGCCGGCTTCAATCTTCTCCGTGTCCATGTGAAGACGGAACTTCCGATGTTTTATTACTATGCCGATAAACTCGGCATGCTGATCCTTCAGGATTTCCCCTGCGGAGGAACTCCTTATGATTTCTATTCGGTGGTGAAACCCCGTTTCTTCTCTTGGCTCAGTGAGAAGAATATTCCGTTAGCCAAGGCCGGAAGAAAAGACAAAGAAGGAAGAGACGAATTCACTTCCGAAGTCAAAGAATATCTCTCTATGACTTATAACAATCCTTCCGTGATCGCTTATACGATCTTCAACGAAGGTTGGGGAGAATTTGAACCTTCGAAGTTCTATGAATACTGTAAGAAAGAAGATCCTACCCGTCTCTACGATTCTTCCTCAGGATGGTATGAAGCAAAAGAAAGTGATTTCTGCTCGATTCATACCTATTCGCTTCCGGGGAAGAAGAGAAAGAACCGGTATCAGCACTGCTTTGCTCTTACCGAAATCGGCGGTAGAGGACTACGTATCGAAGAGAATTCCTATTTTGCTAAATTCTATGGGCATGGGAAAGATAAGACGAAGGAAGAACTTGCCAAGCATGTGAAGTCTCTCTATGAAGAAGATATTCTTCCGCAGATTGCTTCACAGGGTCTCTCCCTTGTTGTCTATACCCAGCTTGGAGATTGCGAGACCGAGATGAACGGTCTCTTCACTTTTGACCGGAAAGTCGAGAAAATCGATCCTTCCCTTCTTGTCGATATCAATAAGAAACTGCAGGACGAATACCAGCACTGCCTTCAGAAAGGAGAAGCACGATGAATCAAGAACAAGCTTACGCTACCTGGGAAGAAATCTATGGAGATACAGAGGTAGCTTATGACTACGCTTCCCATCCCATCCACAAGAGCGATTTCCAGAACGCTTCTTCTCCCTATGGTTGGGATGTGGAACGTATTCAGCCTTACGATGCTAGACCTCAGAACCTGATCCCGGCGAGTTTAAGAACCATCTCGATGCGCGGAGGGAAGACTTCGTTCCGCATCGGAAAAGCTTCCTTTGAAGTGAGAAGAGGAAAACGTTACGGAACGTTTGCGCTTTACGATATCACCGACCGCAATCATCCTCTTGATATGACACCGAATGAAGAAAACCAGGATCCGGAGTTCAACCGTAACCGTCTCCATTTGATTGTCAGCGGGAAGGAAACTGCTTCTACTTCTTTCACCTTGAAGAATCCGGAACAGATCTTCGAATCCGTTTTTGATACCGATAGTCATTCTTTCTCGGCTCCGGAAAAGAAAGAAGAAGAGAATCTTTCCGATGTTCAGGAAGAAGTCAAAGTCGAAGAGAAGATCGAAGAAGAAAAACCGGAAGAAGCATCCTCTGAAAACGTTACGGAAGAATCTAAACCAGGGGAAGAGACTTTTTCCGCCACGGAAACAGAAGCCACCGAAGAAACTCCCTCCGATGAAGGAAATAAGGTAGAAGAAGCCTCTGCTCCGGAAGCAAAAGAAACTCCTGTTGAACAAGAAACAGAAACGGTTCCTTCTGTGGAAGCTCAGCCGGAGAAAAAGGAAGAAGAAACTTCTTCTACGGAAGCAGAAGGAGTGGAAGAAGAAACTTCCAAAGAAGAAAACAATGTCGAAAAAGCGGCTGCTTCGGAACAAACAGAAACTACTGAGAATGAGGCTTTGGAACAGGAACCCGAAGTAGAAACTGCTTCTAGAGGTGAAGCGGAAACTTCGGAAGAATCTGTTCCGGAAGAAGCTCAGTCAGAAGAAGAAAATGTCCCGGAAGAATCCGTCGAGTCCGAACCAGAAACAGAAAAATCTGCTCCAGTAGAACAAGCACAGGAAGAAACGGAGTCGGCTCCTGTTTCGGAACCCAGTGAAGAAGATAAGAAAAAGATTGAAGAGCTTCAGGCTAGAGTGGATTTTCTTGAGAAAGAGAACAACGAATATACGAATAAGGTCAATGAGTTGAATGTGGTTCTTTCTTCTCTGAAGCAGCAGAACCATGATCTTTTGGTTGCCAAAGAGAATGGCGATAACGAAAGAGAGCGTCTGATGCAGGAGAAGAATTCGGCGGAGGAAGAAAAACAGAAAGCGGAAGAAAAGCTTCATGAAACTCTCGCTTCTCAGCAGGAGAATCTCTCTCAGATTCTGAATGCCGATCAGGCTCTGAAGGATGAAGTGAAGAGACTTCAGAATGAGAATCAGAATGTGAAGAATGAGAAGGATGCTTTAAATAGCGAACTTCAGGATACGAAGGAATCCAATATTTCTCTTTCTTCCCAGCTGAATGATCTTCAGGGGAAGCTTGGAGAAGCTATTTCTCCGGAGAAAGAAAAAGAATATCAGGATCAGATTGCTTCTCTTGCCAAAGAAAAAGAGGAACTGGAAGCTTCGAAGAAGGAAGCCGAAGATAAGGTCCACTCTTTAGAAGAAGAAAAGCAGAATTCGGCTTCTACTTACGATTCTTCGTTACAGGAAAAAGAGACCAAACTTTCCTCTTTAGAGAAACAGTTAGCTGACTTGGCAAATATCAACAAAGAAAAAGAAGAGAAGCTTGTTCTTCTTTCTTCGCAGTTAGAAGCAAAAGAAAAAGAACTTTCCGCTTTGATTCTCGATGAAGAAGCCAAAGCTACGCAGAATAGCGAACAGGAAAAGTCCTATGCTGCCGAAAAAGTTGCTTTGATTGCAGAAAGAGATTCTCTGAAGCAGGAAAAAGATGCTCTTGCTCAGGAAAAAGAGACTCTTACTTCTTCTTTAGCGGAGAAGGATCAGAGCATTGCTTCTTATCAGGAGACGATTTCTACCTTACAGAAAGAAAAAGAGGAAAGCGAAAAAAAGAATCAGGAGCTCACTTCTGATCTTTCTTCTGCGCAGCAGACCGAAAGCAGTAAAAATCAGGAACTTCTGTCTTTGAAGGAACAGCTGGATTCTCTTACCAAAGAAAAAGAATCCTTAGAACAGGAAAAACAGAACCTTCTTACCGAAAAAGAGAATCAGACCAAGGCATACGAAGCCTTGAAAGCCGACCATCAGCAACTGGAAGCCCAGTCCCAAATGGTGGCAGATCAAGTCAATACCGCTCAGTTCGAAGCCGATAAACTGCAGACACAGGTCAACCAGCTTCAGCAGAGTAAGAAAGAAGACGAAAGCAAGTTAGAAGAATATCAGGCCGAAAAGGAACACGACGAAAAAGAAATTCAGGATCTCAAGACGGCCTTAGAAACTTCAAAACAGGCCATGATAGCGGCCGAATCCGCTCGGGATGTCGCTAAAGATAACGCGAATCGTACGGTTGCCAGAAACCAAGCTCTCAACGATCAGATCACAGATCTGAATCATCAGCTCAACGAGAAAGATGTGAAGATTTCCTCTTTAAAAGATGAATACGAAAGACAACTGAAAGAAAAGACAGGAGAAATTCTTTCTCTCACGGCCGAAAGAGACGATGCCCGTGTCTTAGCTACCTTTACTGCTGCCGGTGGTGATAAAGAGAAAGTACGGGAGATGGAAAAAGCCTGTGAAGAAGAACATCTTCCGATTGTGGCCGATAATGTCCGTCTCATGCTCAGCCGTCATCCGGAATGGAGACAGAAGGAAAATGAAAATATTCTTTCTGTTCCGGACGCTACCGAAGTGGATTCTTCTACGATTGCTCCGCTTTCGGCAACGGAAGTCATCCGCGAAGATACAACCTCTTTAGATAAGGAAAGAGCCCGTAAAGAGAAAGCCTTCAGTTTCTATGCGGAGAAATACGGAGACGATAAACCGATTGTCTCGGATTTCGCCGGACGTTACTTCCGCCGTATCGATTTCGGCAGAAGCGATTCCCGTTATGGTTGGGATTTTGTCCTCTTCAATCCGAAAGAGATGGAGACCAAAGAGAACGTCTTGATTGCAAACCTCCGTTCTCTGAAGGATTTCCGTTCGGAAGGACAGTTTGTCACTAATGGTCACTCCTTCAATGTTGTCAACGATGACGGGAAATATAAGATTCTCGCTTCCGACTATATCGCCGATCCCTTCAATTACGAAGATGCTCTCAATGTCACGATTGCTAACGAGAATACGACTTCTCCTTTGATTTACATCTTCTTGAAAGCAATCGGTGTCCACAGCGCCAACCCGGATCCGAAAGGTATCAAGGAGTTCTTCTCCTTGATCGATCGCACGGTCAAACGCGCTTGCCCTCAGTCCTTCATCGAGATGAAGACTACCTTAGGACAATCGGGACAGAATATCGTCTTCCTCACTTTCGATGGGGCAATCGATGGCGCTTATAAAGAAGCTCTCGATTATGCGGTTCTTCTCAACTCCTATCGTCGTCAATTCTATAAGCAGAACATCCTCAACGCCATCATCGTCCTAGATGAAGTGCCGGTTCCGTTCTCGAAGAGACATCTTGATTTCGATAATCTTCTCAGAGAAACCGGAGATGTGGAACTCCGTGCTCTCCGTTATGAGTTCAATATGTCGGTCGTCAATTCGACTTTGAAGAGAACCATCCATATCGGACCTTCTATCCTGGATAAACTACCTCTTAATCAGGAGAGTCTTGTTCCCTCTCAGATCGGCCAGGGACAGTTTGCTACCCTCTATAATTTCAAAGGTAGTTTCAAGGTCTACAATGTTGTTTATTCGTTAGACAATAATTCGGAAAGCAACGAATAATTTTAAAACATTTCACATGAAATTTTAAAAAAAGAAAGGAAAGGTGAAACATGACTGTAACCGAACGTTTTCTCCATTATGTCTCCTTTGAGACGACTGCTTTAGAAGAAAAGGAGGATGGTCCTTCGAATCCGAAGATTCTCAAACTCTCTTCTGAGATGATGAGAGAACTTCAGGAACTCCATCCGAGTGAAATCTCCGTCAACCGCTTCGGCATCGTCGATGCCAAGTTCCCTGGTGTCGGGGATAAACCGATGGTCGCTTTCTTAGCCCATCTCGATACATCCAATCAGGCTAGTGGCAAGGATGTAAAACCGCAGATCATCCAGAACTATCAGGGACAGGATATCAAGCTCAACGATGAACTCACTCTCTCCCCGAAGGAATTCCCGGATCTCAAGGTTTCGATCGGACATACGTTGATCACTACTTCCGGAGATACGCTTTTAGGAGGGGATGATAAAGCCGGTGTCGCAATCATCATGACGGCTCTCAATGAATTGAAAGAGAAGAAAGAAGCGCATCGTCCTCTCGAAATCATCTTCACCACCGATGAAGAGATCGGTGCCGATGCCGAACATGTCTCGATGGATTTAGTCAAAGCCAAATACGGTTACACTGTCGATGGCGGAGACGATAGAGCTATCTCGATTGAGACTTTCACCGCCTATGCGATGGAAGCCAGTGTCAAAGGAAAATCCATCCATCCGGGTTCTGCGAAAGACAAGATGGTCAACGCTTCCAATGTTCTGATCCGTTTCCAGAATGCTTTACCGGAATATCTCCGTCCGGAAGATACGACCGGAAAAGAACCGTTCTATCATCTCTGCTCGATTCAGGGCAGTGAAGATAGCGCCAAAGCCGAGTACATCATCCGTTCCTTCGATGAAAACGAGATGCAGGAACTTATCAAACTGGCAAAGCTCACCGCCCGTCGTATCAACGATTCTTTGGGTTATGAGGCTCTCACCTTGAATATCACCGAACAGTATCACAACATGAAGGTGGTCTTAGATAAGTATCCGGAGATTCAGAAAGAGATCGAAGCAGTCTATCACAAGTTCGATATGCCGTTCCTCTATTTCCCGGTCCGCGGCGGTACAACCGGAAGCCAGCTCTCGTTCAAAGGTCTTCCGACTCCGAATCTCGGTACCGGTGACTATAACTGCCACGGACGTTTCGAATATGTCGATGTGAATCAGATGGAAGATATGACCAAGGTCGTCAAAGAGCTGATGAGAGCTTAGCTCCGTTCCTCTTATATATCATAGCAAGTTAAAAAATTAGGTATAAAGGCACTATTCTGATGGTTTGTCCGTTTCCTCGGTCTTCTTTTCAAGAAGGCATTTTTCAGTCAGGGACAGACGGATTCCGAGCTTCTCAAGGACTGCGTC
>ONBI01000038.1 GCA_900316035.1 uncultured Eubacteriales bacterium | reverse complement strand
ATTCCCTTCAGTTCCTCTTCGCTAAGCTGGCTTGTTTGCTTTATACTCTTCATGGTGCAGTGTTCCTTTCTTTGTTTATTGAGCAATTCAATGATAAGGCGCCTGCACCGTTTTGTTCAGTAAAATTTTTCGTTCCTTGTTGGAGCTAGCTCCAACAAGGAATCCCATACCTGTTACCCACCTTTCTATTTACACAAACTAATGATAACTACCTCAGGTTCTTGCTATAGATTCCTTGTTTTTCAAAAACAGTGGCAATCTCGGAAGGACTGGCATCACTCGTCAGATCGTAATCTTTTGTTTTGACACCGAAAAAGGAATCCCGGATAGCACCTCCGACAAGATAGGCCTGATATCCTTTCTCTTCTAAAAGAGAGATAGCGCTATTCACCGAAGCAGGTAAAGGAAAAACAAAGGGTTTCTTTTCTTTCTTCATAAGTAATTACCAAGTTCCTAAGGATGCCTCCATTATACTCTCAACAGAAATAAGACTATTATGGAAGATATCGAAACATCCCTTCGGATGTAATAAAACAGAGCCAATCTGGATTCTCGTTTTCAAAGTGTTTGAAAATTTAAGAGGGATAACCGCTAATCAGAAGGTCTTTTATGGCACAATGAAATATTAGAATCGATGAGGAAACGAAGAAAAGCGCGGAGGAAGTCCTCAATGGAATAGGGATGTCAATGACAACGGCAGTCACTATTTTTCGGAAGGCAGTCGCTAGAGAAAAACGGATACCGTTTGAGATTTCCGCCAATCCGTATTATTCAGAAGATAATATGCATTATCTTGAGCAAAAGAGGAAAGCATAGAAAGAAGAATCTCGGAAAACAGAACCACATTCTTTCACAAAAGACGGAAGTACTTCTTGTTATTCGTGTTCTAAAAAAGGGGTCAGAAGTTCTGACCCCACGCTTAACAAATCAACCGTTCATCCTCTTGAGGATGACTTCGATTTCTTCGATCTTCTGTTTCTTCTCTTCCTCGGTTTTCGCCTCCATCACGCAGTGTTCCAGATGGCCTTTGATGACCTCCTGGTTCACGTTCTTGAGGAGTGCGATAGTCGAAAGAAGCTGATTGGAAATATCGATGCAATAGGCATCGTTAGCAACCATCTTCTGAATCCCGTCGATCTGACCTTTCGCAATCGCCAGCTGACGAGAGATTTTCTTACTGTCCGCGTGCATCGCAATTAGTCCAGCGTCTTGATGCCGGTGAAAGTCTTGTTGGGAACGGATTCGACCGCTTTCTTAGCTTCTTCTTCGGAGATTCCCTTATCGCTCTTGACGATGGCAATCTTCTTGGTGCGGTCAGCTTTGACGCTCTTGACACCCGGAATCGACTTCAGGGCTTCTTCGACGTGCGCTTCGCAGTGTTCGCACTTCATTCCTTCGACACCGACTTCCTGCTTGACCGAATGAAATAATGACATGTTCTTTTCCTCCGATTTTCCATTTCAGAACAATTATACTGATTTACTTCTTCAGATGTTCGATTTTACCCGTCTTGTAATCGGCGTTATGAATCGCTTCCGTAAGCTTTTCCTCCGCCACCGGTTCCTTGAGAGTGACAAGAGCTTCCAGTTTCTCTAACGAAACGTCCGCTTTCTTCACTCCTTTGACTTTTTCTAGTGCTTCTCTGACGTGCTTGACGCAGTTATCGCACATCATATCAGGAACTTCGATACGGACCTGTTCATAGGCTAATGACTTATCGTCCGCGACAACAGGGCAAGCTTCTTCTTTTCCTAAGAAGGTATCCGGAAGGCTCTTAGCTTTCTTATGGGAGATTCTCTTCTTGTTGAGATTATAGAGATTGAGACGAAGAGCATTGCAGACAACCGTAACGGAAGAAAGCGCCATTGCTGCTGCACCGTACCAAGGCTTCATCTTCGCAAGACCGACCGAGGAGAAGACACCCGAAGCAATCGGAATCATGATGAGGTTATAGAAGAACGCCCAGAAGAGGTTTTCTTCGATATTCCTCAGACTCTGGCGGGAGAGCTTGACGGCTTTGACCGCATCGACCAGAGAAGACTTCATCAGAACAACATCCGCAGATTCGATAGCGATATCACTTCCTGCACCGATCGCCATACCGATATCGGCCTGGGTGAGAGCAGGTGCATCGTTGATACCATCGCCTACCATCGCGACCTTACCGTATTTCTGTAAGGCTTTTATAACCGCCTGCTTTCCATCCGGAAGAACATCCGAGACAACGGCATCGATACCGACCTGTGAGGCGATAGCATGAGCAGTGTGGCTATTATCCCCAGTGAGCATGACCGGAGTGATACCTAACTGCTTGAATTCTTCTATCGCCGCTCTCGAATCTTCCTTGATGACATCGGCTAAGGCAAGGATACCTAGGACCTTGTTGTCGTAGACGAAGAAGAGGGGAGTCTTTCCTTGCGAAGCGAACTCTTCGGCTTTCTTCTCTAATTCATCACTCAGAACACCTCTTGCCTTCATGGCTTTGCTGTTACCGCTGAAAGCAAGTTTCCCACCGATTGTCGCTTCTACACCAAGACCAGGCATCGCTTTGAAGTCGAGTGCTTCTTTTAAAGTAACCTTCTTCTCAAGCGCCTTCTTACGGATAGCTTTGGCTAACGGATGTTCACTCTTTGCTTCCAGAGCGTACGCGACTTCCCATAATCCGTTTTCGTCACCTAAGGCATAATCGTCCGTGACATTCGGTTCTCCTTTGGTGATGGTACCGGTCTTATCGAGAACGACATAATCGATCTTACCGGTCTCCTCAAGTGCTTTCGCTGTCTTGAAAAGGATACCGTTCTTCGCCCCTTTGCCGTTTCCGACCATGATGGCAACCGGGGTAGCAAGACCTAAAGCGCAAGGACAGGAGATAACCAGAACCGAGATAGCTCTCTCTAAGGAATAGGTAAGTAAAGTAGTGTTATCGAGATGAGAGACAAAGTCACTTCCGAAGATCATCCAGAAGAGAAAAACAAGTAAGGCAATCCCTAAGACAACGGGGACAAAGACACCGGCGACTTTATCGGCAATCTCCGAGATTTTTGTCTTCGTTCCGCTGGCATCTTCGACCATTTTCGCAATCTGAGCAAGAGTAGCATCGTTTCCGACCTTGGTAGCCTGAATGGTAAGAGAACCATTCTGGTTCAGTGTCGCCTGAGAGACCTTATCTCCCTTTTTCTTATCGACCGGAAGAGATTCTCCGGTCAAAGCAGATTCATCGACTGCCGAAGTACCTTCTAAG
This sequence comes from uncultured Eubacteriales bacterium, assembly GCA_900316035.1. Taxonomy (GTDB): domain Bacteria; phylum Bacillota_I; class Bacilli_A; order RFN20; family CAG-288; genus Enterosoma. The sequence continues at coordinate 14,754 of ONBI01000038.1, read as the reverse complement.
ATGACGCCATCGACCGGGAAGGCTTCGCCAGGACGGACAACCAGGGTTTCACCGGATCTGACTTCTTCGACCGGAACCGTCACTTCTTTTCCGTCTCTTACCACATGAGCCGTCTTCGGCGCCATATCGAGAAGATTGCGGATCGCATTGGTCGTCTTTCCTTTGGAGTAGCTCTCCAAGGTCTTACCTATCGTGATGAGGGTAGGAACCATACCGGCGGTTTCAAAGCAGAGGTTCATCGAAGCAGCCATCAAGCCCTGACCATCGTAATTCGGAACAACCTTCGAAGCCATCCGGAAGAGAACCACAAGGGAATAAAGAAAGGAAACACCGGAACCTAAGGCAACCAGCGTATCCATATTCGGTCCGCCGTGAAAGATCGAAGAAATACCCGAAGTGAAGAACTTATAGTTGATGAGCATGATGGCGAAAGAAAGAATCATCTCCGTGAAAGCGAAGTAGAACGGATTCTCTCTCAAGGCACCCAGAGGCCAGTTCCAGCCGGGGTTCATATATCCCATTCCGATATAGAAAAGAGGTAAAAGAAGAATCGAAGAAAGAATCAATCGGATCAACAAGGTCTTCGTTTCTTTCTTTTCCTTGGAAGCGAGATCTTCGCCGATGTTCTTGCTCTTTCCCTGCGTAGAAGCACTTTCGCCTTCGGCTAAGGAAGCGCCATACCCGGCTTTCTCAACCGCAGCGATAATGGAGCTAGGATCGGCTGGCTTATCGTAAGTGACCGTCATCGAATTGGTGAGAAGGCTGACAGCGACATCCTTGACGCCTTTGACCTTAGAGACCGCCCTTTGGACATGGCTCGAGCAGGAGGCACAACTCATTCCCGTAACATCGTATTTCTGATTAAGGATCATATAGGTTACCCCCCTATAGTATTTCTTAAGCGTCCATAATATAGTCTTCTGCTTTTGCTTTGTCAATAGGGGGTGGGGGTATTATTTGCTTTCTTCTTGCATTGCCTTTCCAAGAGATTAAAATCGTTGTCGTCCCGAAAGGAGACTTATCTATAAATATGGATACAGAACAAAGAGAAAAGAAGATTGTTCAGACTTCTTTTGTCGGTATCGGAACAAACGTTGCCCTAGTTGTCTTCAAAGCCATCATCGGCTTCATGACAAACTCGATTGCCATTATCCTCGATGCCGTCAATAACCTCACGGATGCTCTTTCTTCTCTGATTACTATCATCGGAACGAAACTTGCCGGGAAGGAACCGGATAAAAAGCATCCTTATGGATACGGGAGAACCGAATATATCAGCGCTCTTCTGATTTCCTTATTGATTCTTTACGCCGGTGTCACTTCCATGGTGGAATCCATCAAGAAAGCCATCACTCCGGGAGAAAGCGACTATACGATTATCTCCTTAGTCATCATCGGGGTCGCAATCTTAGCCAAGGTCTTCTTAGGTATCTACTTTGAAATCATGGGGAAGAAGACAGGTTCGGAATCCTTGAAAGCCAGCGGAAAAGACGCTCTCTTTGATTCGCTGATCTCCTTATCGACTCTCATCGCTGCTTTAGTCGCTTTATATGCCCATGTCTCTATCGAATCTTATTTAGGTATGGTGATTGCCCTCTTCATCCTCAAGTCCGGATTCGAAAGTCTCTTCTCCACGATGGGAGATATCGTCGGAAAAAGAGAAGATGTCGAACTCACCAAGGCCATCCGTAAAACCGTCGAATCCTTCCCCGGTGTCTTAGGCGCCTATGACTTAACTCTTCATGATTATGGACCGGAAAGAAAAGTCGGAGATGTCCATCTCGAAGTCGATGAAAATATGAATGTCGGTGATCTCGATAAACTCGAGAATCAGATTACGATGGCGGTTCTTGAGAAACACAAGGTTCTCTTAACCGGTATCTCTGTCTATGCGGTAGACACCAACGATCCCGAGACCATTAAACTGAGAGAAGGGATGTACGGAATCGTCAAGAAGCATCCCGAGATCAAGAACGTCCACGCTTTCCACTACTACAAAGAAAAGAATCTCATCCGCTTCGATATGGTGATCTCCTTCGATGTCAAGAACCGCAAAGCTCTCTATCAGAAGATCTGTGAAGAAGTAAAAGAAGCCTATCCGCAGTATCAGTATTATCTTGTTCTCGATTCGGATGTAAGCGACTAAAAAAGAGTTTCCGTTCCAAAGGCCTAAAACCTCGGGGACGGAAACTCCTTTTCGTTACTGTTCTTCTTTATTTGATCTTCTCAGCAACCTTATCGACAATCGCTTCACCAGGTTCGTAAGCTCTCTTATAGGCTTTGAACTTGCCGGCTGCATATTCTTTATAGGCTTCGATCGAAGCAGCGACGGTCTTAATGGCAGCTTCTCTTCCTTTGATAGCGGTGACCTGCGTGACTTTACCTTCCAGTGTCTTATAGACCTTGAAGAAATGCCGGATTTCGTTTCCAACGAAGGAAGGAAGCTCGGAAAGATCTTCGTAATCGGAATAGAAAGGATCCGAAACACAGACCGCAACGATCTTTTCATCGATATAACCGTCATCGACCATACGGATCATACCGATAGGTTTGGCATCGACAAGACAGAGCGGAACAAAGGATTCGGTAGAAAGAACCAAGACATCCAACGGGTCGTTATCCTGAGCAAAGGTCCGAGGGATGAAGCCGTAGTTTGCCGGATAATTGGTCGCGGTATAAAGGACACGGTCCAGACGGATGAGGCCGGTCTTTTTATCGAGTTCGTATTTGCAGTGTCCGCCTTTGGGAATTTCGACACAGGCGGTGAACTTCTCGGGAGTGATACGGCTTTCTTCGATATCATGCCAAATATTCATATGTTATTTTCCTCCTATTAACCTAATAGTTTCTTTTACATTCTCCAGCCCGGATTCATCGACTCCACCTGGGTTCTTCTTATAGAAGATTGTAACACAGCAATCGGCTACCATGGCCGCGATAAGAAGAGAGAGGATAATCCATTTCGGTTTAGAAGGGATGTTGTGATAAAGGGAATAGAAATAAGGTCCTGCATAATAAACGGCAAACGTACAACCGAAACCGAAAGCCATCGAGCCATAGAAACAGATATAAGCAGGATTATGATGATAAGGAAGTGCTAAAGGCATTCCATAGTAGTTCCATAAAGGTCTTCCGGAAAGATCACAGATCCAACCGGTCAGATACTCGATCACCGAACAGATAAGAAGTGAAAGAAGAAAGACAAGCCAAGGATATTTCTTCAGCTTCTTCCGCAGTAAGAAGAGCGCCGCTACCGCACCGAAACCATAGATCGGAAGCCAAGGCCCCCATAAAGAGCCACGGTTGGTAAACTGCAGCGTCTGAATAATATGAAGGGCGACTTCCCAGACCCAACCGCCGATTGCGACCGTGAAGAAAATGAGGATATAGTCGCTTAAAGAGTAGTCGACATCTTCGAGTTTTCCGGTTCTGGCGATAAATCCCAGACGGCTTTCGTCGTCGATATAACCAAGCTGACGGGTGATGCTTAAATCCTCATCGATCGCTTCCTGACGGAGATTCACATAGAGAAGATCACGGGAGAGATACTGATACGGGGAGACAAAGAAGAAGCTGAGTAAGGTACCTGTGAAAAGCGAAAGGAATTTCCAACCGAAGAAGGAGATTTCAAATAGGTAGATATCCCAGAAATGACCTCTTACCATCTTGTGGGAAAGACGGAGAGTTTCCTGTGGCTTCAGAGTCGGATTCTCGGCCAAGATCTCATCGACATAGTAATAATGGACGAACTTGATGATGCCACCGACAACCGTTAAAGACCACAGCGTCATCAAGAAGCTACGCCAGATTTCGTTGAAAACAATATTGTTGTAATAACGGTTGAAACTGGTGAAGATTTCTCTTCCGTTTGTCGTCTTCCCTTCCGCGCGGGAGAGGAAGTAACGGACGGTACCTACATGGAGTGGTTTCAATAAGAGGAACGTGATAAGAAGATAAGCGAAGTAAGCGACCAAGATATAGAAGACAACCTCGGTCGGAAATACTCCCGCTGAGATATTTTCAAAATCATGACCGACGATGGTGTAAGCAATATAGGCAGGGAAAGTATAGTTGCGAAGGAAGAAAGTAACTAAGATAGCAAGAATAATATCAAGGATCGGATAGAGAACCTGCTGATAGGAAGGAGAATCTGCCGTTACTGCAAGGAAGTCTTTTCCCGTTACATAATGGATGATGCTCTTTAAGAAGTTATAGATAGAGAACGCCGTCGTCTGTCCACCGGAGAAACGGATCAGGATTTCGTTGAGGACACCGATCGCGGATAAAGTAAAAAGAAAACCGATTAAAACATTACGCCAATAAAGGATTTTCAGCTCCTTTCTGGCTTCTGCTTTGATGGCTTTTCTTTCCACCATAATCGTTTCCTCCTGCGTGTAAGAAACGGAGAAGAATTCCTTTTATCAAAACTAAAAGACAGCTTCCGCAACCTTATTTGTCTAATAGTTTATAACCTTCGAAAGGAGAAAGGAAGGGAAACGAGAATAGTGAGAGGAAGATAGTGTTTTCAATGCAAAACGTTTCCTTTAAGGGCTTACCGCCCTTATAATAGGTTCGTTTGCTTAGAGGAGGCTAGGTATGGAAGAGAATCGTTTTGATGCGGTCATTATCGGTGCAGGTCCGGCAGGTATCTTCACCGCGCTGGAACTGACCAAAGAAAAGAAGGATGCCAAAGTCCTTATCGTCGATGAAGGAAGAAGCTTAGCAAGCCGCACTTGCCCGGCGCGTAAAACCGGAATCTGCGTCCACTGCGATCCCTGCGGAATCGTCTCCGGATGGGCCGGAGCCGGCGCTTTCTCGGATGGAAAGCTTTCTCTCTCCGATGAAGTCGGTGGTCACATCAATGAATATGTCGGTCACGATAGAGCAATGGAACTCATCCACCGTGCCGATGAATACTATCTCCACTTCGGAGCTACGACCGAAGTCTTCGGTCTTGATGATTCGAAAGTCGAGGAAATCGCCTACGAAGCCTCTAAATACAACATCCGTCTTGTCCCCTGCCCGGTCCGTCATCTCGGAACCGAAAGAGCGATGAATGTTCTTCAAGGAATGCACGATTATCTCGTCAACATGACGAATACCACTTTCCTCGAACTCACCAAAGCGGAAGAGATTCTTAAGGAAGATAACCACGTTACCGGCGTCAAGATCCACACCCGTGGAAAAGATCCGGTTATTGTTAAGACCGACCATGTCATCGTCGCCCCGGGAAGAGGTGGTGCCGAATGGCTTTGCCAAGAAGTTCAGCGCTTAGGAGTTGAGACCACCAACAACGAAGTCGATATCGGTGTCCGTGTCGAAGTTCCTAACGCCATCATGGATCCTCTTACGAAGTATCTCTATGAAGCGAAGCTTGTCTACTACGCGGATACCTATGAAAACAAAGTCCGCACCTTCTGCATGAATCCGGGAGGTGTTGTCTCGGAAGAGCATTACGAAGGTGGTCTTGCCGTTGTCAACGGCCACTCCTATGGCGATAAGAGACTTTGGACCAACAACACCAACTTCGCGCTTCTTGTCTCCACGAAGTTCACCGCTCCGTTCAAGGACCCTATCCTCTATGGTCAGTACATCGCCCGTCTTGCCAATATGCTTACCGGCGGTCCGATCATGGTTCAGCGTTTAGGTGACCTTCTCAAAGGTCGTCGAACCACCGAATCCCGTCTTGCGAAATCCACCACGATTCCGACTCTTAAGACCGCGGTTCCGGGTGACCTATCCTTCGTTTTACCGCACCGTCAGCTCACCTCTATCGTCGAAGCTTTAAAGGCTTTCGACCATATCGCTCCGGGTCTCTATTCGAAGAACACGCTTCTCTATGGTGTCGAAGTCAAGTTCTATTCTTCGAAGGTCAAGGTCAACAACGAGTTCATGACCGATATTCAGGGACTCTATGCGATCGGAGATGGTGCCGGTGTCACCCGTGGTCTGATGCAGGCTTCGGCTACCGGTATCTCGGTTGCGGAAAGCATCGCGAAAGGTCTGAAGTAATTGTTTCAGCAATAGCAAAAGCCGAGGTCGAAAGGCCTCGGCTTTTACATTCTGTCCAAAAGAAACAACTCAGTTCTTCTCAACAAACACGATGGCGTCCGCAAGACAAGGAACAACTGCCGTAACAACGCTCTTGACTTCCATGGGAGAAGAAGGGAAAGTGAAGGAAGGATGAGCTTCTTTTAAGAGAGGAAGATCGTTTTTTGCATCGCCCATGCCGGCGATTTCCTCTACCCCAAGAATCTTCTTCAGTTCCTGGATGCCTTCTCCTTTGGAGCAGCCATAAGGGATGGCGTCGATGAAGGGGCCATTAGCATAAGCTTCAATCTCGCCTTTGAATTCTCTGTTGATTTCTTCTCGGACAAGATCGGATTTCTCTCCCGCATAGAAAGAGACACCGCATAATCCTTCTTTGAAATCATCCAAAGAAGAATAATCCTCTATCTTTCCGTAATCGTCGTAGTGGGAATAAATCTGATAACCGGTATTGAGAACCGGATGATAAAGGACTTCGTATTTTGCTAAGAATCTTTCCCAGGATTCTTTTTTTACCGTCTTCCGGAAAAGAACCTTCTTCGAACCATCGAAGATACAGGCACCTGTCACCGTAATCAGGAAATCAAAAGAGAGAGCTCCTTCGGTCAGCTCTAAGCTTCCCATCAGGCTTCTTCCGGTGCAGAGACCGAAGAGATTTCCTTCGCTTTGAAACTTCTTTATCGCTTCGAGATCTTTCTTATGGAACCCATCTTGGAAATGGAGGGTATTATCGAAATCCGAAGCAAACACTTTCTTTTTCATGGCGGTATTATACTTCAGTTCCAAAGGAAACCCTAGCAAAAAGAATCGTTATTCCTTCCTCAAAAGATGAAAACCGATATAATATCCTCGCTATGAAAATCATGGTCATCTCAGACATCCATAACGATGTTCCTTATACCAAAGCCGCTATCGAGCTTTTCCGCAAAGAGAAGTTCGATAAGCTCTATATCTTAGGCGATATTCTCGAAGACCCTATCCGCCTTCTCAATCCCTTATCGGATCAGATTCTCGCCGTCAAAGGGAACTGCGATTCCTACGAAGAAGAGGAACTGGCAAGGTTTCCTCTTCCTTATCTCAACTACGATTACCAGTTCGGAAAGTTCATCGTCATGACCCATGGTCATTACTACAACGACTTCAATTACGACGATAAATACGATATCTTCTTAGAGGGTCATACCCATCGTTCCTTTATAAGGAAAGATACCCAGGGAAGAATCGTTGCGAATCCCGGTTCGCTAGCTTCTCCCCGAGACGGTTATTGTTCCTATATGGAGATAGACGAAAAAGGGATGAAGGTGAAAAGCATCGATTCCGGTGCCTTGATCCATTGGTTAGACTTCTAAAGAGAAAGGAAAAAGAATTATGACATTTCTCATCGGTTCCGATATCCACGGTTCTCTCTACTATGCCAAGATGTTCTTCGCAAAAGCAGAGAAGCTCAATCCCCGCAAGATCATCCTCTTAGGAGACTTCTTCTACAACGGCGCCAGAAACGATCCGCCGAAGGATTACTGCCCGAAAGAAGTCGTCAAACTCGTCAACTCCTATGCCGATAAACTCATCGCCATCAAAGGAAACTGCGAAAGCGAAGTCGATCAGATGGTCGCTTCTTTCCCTTTCAGCGAAATCAGCACGATGTTTGTCTTTGATAAAGAGATCACGATGACCCACGGCCATCATTTCTCCTTCACCAATCTTCCTCAACACCCCGGCGACATCTTCCTTCAGGGTCATACCCATATCGGAGTCCTCGAAAAGAAAGACAATCTCATCTTAGCGAATCCCGGCTCCGTCTCTCTTCCGAAAGACGGCCGTCACTCCTATATGACCATGGATGAAAAAGGAATCCGCCTGATTGATCTTCTTGACGATAGTGTCGTCAAGGAGATTCTCTTCTAATAGATAAAATCTATCGAAAACAAAAAGGAGCGGCTCTTCTTATTTCTACCTTACTCATGGGTAGAACAGAGGAACGGCTCCTTTTTTATTTTCCTTAGTCTGTTTCTAAAACCGGCTTAGTACTCTTCTTCCACCAATGGCCGTCATAACGTTTCTTCTCGCGTTCGGAAATGGTGAAGTAATGGGTTGTCCTATGCTGTTCCGGAAGCGGATAATCGATATGGAAATTGGAAGGGTTACGTTTTGCAATCTTCCAGCGCGGTGCCGAGACAACACCGACGAAGTTACAGATACCATAGACCAAAGAGAAGATAGGGGAGAGGAGAATTCCTTTCCACATCCCTTTGAGGCGGTAATCCATACCGAGTTTTCTCCGGTCGAGGAACAGAGCAATCCAGGACTGGAAGATACAGAAGAGAGACATCGATAAGATGACCTGTACCGCCATCTTCAAAAGCTCCATCATCGCGGTATAGCCGGCACCCCGTAATTGATCCGCTAAGGCTAATCCCTGATACGCATTGAGATAATCCGGAGCTACCGCCTGGAAGTAACCGAGAGTGAAGATAGGAACTCCGCTGAGCTGCATCAGCATGCAGATCGCATAGGCGATGTAATAAAGAGGGAACCAAGTGAAGCAGAGGAAGGAGACCGGATTGAAGCTGATCTGAATCAGCATATCAAGATACATCGGCTTTCCCGTACGTAAGAAAGCGACAAGCATCTTCCATCCATCGGTGAAAAACAGTTTGTTTAGAGAATGACCTAAACGCACCAAACGGTTATAGGTATCCAGTAACGTCGAAGGCTGATCTTCGTAGATGATGGCATCGGTGTTGAAGTAGGCTTTATAACCTTCGAAGAGACGCTTCCAATCGAATTCGGCATCTTCGCATTTCGTCATACAGTCCCAGCCGTTCATTCTCTCTGCGATATCGCGGGAGAAAGAAAGACCCGGGCCTGTCGTCATCGCGGTGGAATGGAAGAACTGACGGAAGGTGTTCTGCACACGGCTATCCTTGAAATAGAAGATGGCGCATTCTTCGGTCCAGAGGTTCTGCTTGAGGTTATAGGCAGCTTCGTATCCGCGGATGATCTTGGCTCCGCCATCGAAGGATTTATTCATCTCCTTCAGATAATTCGGATGCGGATAGTTATCGGCATCGAAACGGATGAAGAGCTCCGCTTCCGAATTGATTTCTAAGATTCTCCGGATTCCGTATTGAAGAGGATACGCATGAGCGTTATGACTCTTATCGGGATCGTTGAGGACAAAGACATCGTCGGCTCCTGCTTTGAGAGCTTCTTCCTTAGTGTGGTCGGAGCAGTTATGGCAGACGACATAGACTTTGTATTTCTCTTTCGGATAATTCATCTCGAAGCGGAGATGTCTGACCGTTCTTCCGATGACGGCTTCCTCATTGTGGGCAGCGATCACGATGGCGATCGGATGGATGTTCTTTGTCTCTTTCCAATGCTTTCTCGGCAAAAAGAAAAAGAGGTAGAACAAAGCCTGGGGAATAAAAGAAATCGTCACGAAGGCGACGACGACCAGGTTGATGTAGTAAAGAATAGCAAATGCTGTATCTGTTGGGCTCATAGTGTGGGTATTATAACCTTAGTCCAAGTTAAAAGAAAGTCTTCTCGAATCAAGAGCAGATAAAAAGGAGTATATTTTCAAAAGAAAGTTTTATCTAATACAGAAATCTCCCCGATCCACAGGGACTGGGGAGATAGGTTTTCTAGAAATCGTTCTGTCTCTTCTCTTCTTCTTCACCGTCCGGATCGAGTTCATCGAAGATTTCGTTGAAGGTAGGAACCTCTTCCCCATCGGCATTGACCGGAGGAAGAGAAATTTCCTTTGCTTCTGCAAGAACCGTGGATTCGACTTTGTTCTCGAGAAGATAAGGCGTGTCGAAAGAGAAAGAGAGAACATCTTCGTAGACGACACCATTGAATTTCAGAGACTTGAGAATCGAATGGGTCATCTTCGGATAATGATAGACTTCGTAATTGCCCTTGAGCTTTCCTTCGACCTTCTTTAAGGAGTGCTCGGTGCAAAGAACATCTTCGTCTCCGCGGATCAGAAGCGTATCCTGACGGACATGGCGGAAATAGGGACGATTGGTAAGAATAGAACCGAAGATAGCAATCAGCAATCCCGGTAAACCTTCGACGGTCTGTCTACCGATAGCTTTTGAAACCTTGTCACCATACTTCTTTCTCAGGCGCATATACTTCAGAGCGTATTTGATATAGCCCGGAATCATATGGTTGACGATGGTGTCATAGACCGGTGCGACAAAGATGACACGGCGGATCTTATCTTTATACTTTGCTGCCATCTTGGCGGTCAGAGCACAGGAGAAAGAATAACCCATCAGAAGAATATCGTAATCTAAAGCGACATAGTGCTCGATTCTCTCGCGGAGCGCCTTTTCAAAAAGACGTTTCTTATGGGTCTTGGTATCGGCCGGAGCAAAGAGATGGACACATTCAATCTCACAGTTCGGGTATTCCTCACCGAAGTTCTTTTCAAAATATTCTTTAATCGGAGTAGCGTCATGGACATCCTGGGTCTGGAAGCCGTTCGCACACAAAAGAACCGTCTTGTGATAAGGTTTCGAAACAACGATAGACGGATTCTTTTCTTTACGGACCTGAACTTCTTCGCTCATGACGGCTTACCTCCTCTGAAACCTGTACATGAAGATGCCTGCAGCCACGGCGACATTGAGAGAATCGATGCCGGACATCTCAATTCTCAGCTTTTCGCCATAAGCCATATTCTTCTTGCTGACTCCCTGTCCTTCGTTACCGAAGACAAGGACAAACGGCGTTGGGAGCTCTTTGATTTTGCTCTCGTCCTCTCCATCCAGTGTCGTCAAGAAGATGTGATAGCCTAAATCATGAAGAGTGCTAAGTTCACCTCTTGCGATAGGAAGAGAGAACAAAGCTCCTTTGGAGCTCTGTACGCATTTACTATTATACAAGGAAACGGAATCGGGCGAAAGCACTAAACCATCATAAGAGAACGATAAAGCGGTTCGCATCATCGTTCCGGCATTGCCAGGATCCTGAATGCGGTCAAGATAGATAAGTCTTTTGCCGAGTTTATCAAGCGGCGTCAGTTTCTTTTCTCCGATTCCCATCAAGGGAGGAAGAGAACGATAATTTGCCAGTTCTCGGTACAGCCCTTCTTTCAATATATAGGTAGGAAGGTTTGTTTCCGGAATATGCTTTGTACCTTCCGGATAAAGAAGAGCACAAAGAGAATTTCCTCTTTTGGCTTCTTCTACCAAATCCTCTCCTTCCAAAAGGAAGCGGCCGTTCTCACTGTCTCCTTTTTTCAGTCGGATCAGATCTTTATAGGTCCTGTTCTCTTTGCTTTCAATGACTCTCATAGACATAATCATCCATCTCTCCTTCAAACTTTCCTTCGTCGATCATCCGATCAAGAATATCATATTGCGGGCAATACATCTTCACAATGGTATAGAAACGTTGGTTGTGATGCATTTCATAAGTATGGGCAATTTCATGGATCAACACGGCATCCATCACTTCCGGCGTATAGGCAAGTAAGCGGTAATCGAACTTCATCACATGTTTATAGGGATAACAGATGCCATAGAAACTGAGGTAGAAGCCCGTATTTATCGTCCAGCTTCTGAGGTTCACTCCCATCCGGTCTCCTAATTCCATCAGATGCACCGAAAGATAATCGAGGAAAGTCTTTTTATAGCGCGGAATCGGGGACTTCGCTTTCTTAGGAACATAGAAATAAGTGGGGTTGTACTGCAACCGGATATCGTCGGTCAGATAACGTTTCTTTCCAAAGACATAGATATAGACGTTTTCCTCATAGAAAGGCCTATCGAGAATCGCATCCGAATAATGGACATAGGCTTTCTCCACAAAACTATCCAGTTGAGCAAAAGTCGTCCGTGAAGAAATATAGGCATCCATCTCTCCGTAAGCGACACGGATCGTGATACCGTTATCGGTGCTTTTCCGATAGATATTGACAGGGAAGCTCTTCCCATCCGACATCCGATAGGAACGGACTCCTAAAAAAGAACGTTTATCTTCCACGGGGATTATTGTAGAAGGAAAAGAAACACAAAGAAAGGAGAAAAGCAGGAAAAGAGAATGGCAAAATGTTTCTCAGGGATAGCAAAACAGAAACGATGTATTCCTTGAGAGAGAAAGAAGCAATATCTATAATGGGAAACATGTGAAACAAGCACTGCTAAGCAAACTATGTTTCATTGTCTTTTTCTTCGGAGTTTAATAAGAGTCTTACCGAAATCGGTTTTAATCAAATTCCGCCGGTTCTCCTCTTCTCCGAATAAAAATATTCTCAAGTAATTATGTTTCTTAAAACAAAAACTTTTTTCAAAAGCCATCCTGTACTCTACTACCTGCTTCTTTCTTTCGTAGCCGCTATCCTTATCAACCTTCTCTTCTCTTTATCGATCTCCCCACTCTATCCGCACTATTCTTATGATGCGGTGGATATCGATTCTGCCTTTTTCCAGTACACGGGGAAACTGATCCTCGAAGGGAAAATACCTTACCGGGATTTCTTCGACCACAAAGGTCCTCTTGTCTTTTATTACAACGCCTTAGGAGCTTTGATGGGAGAAAGGTTCGGAATTGCTTTCTTAACCTTCTTAAGCCACTTCCTCACCTGCTTCTTTTTGCTTCTCGGAATTGCCGAAATTTCTTCTTCCTTAAAGGAAGTCACATTAGCCGCTTCTCTTTTCCTTCTCTTTTATAGCATCAGCGAAGGCGGAAACCAGGTCGGCGAAATCGTCGCCCCACTTGTTTCTCTTTCCTTATATTTCTTCCTCCGCTATCAAAAACGGAACACCTTATCCGCTGAAATCCTCTCTGCCTTCTTCGGCGGAGTGGAAATTGGCGCCACTCTCTTCACACGTCCTTCGGATGCTTTAGCCGGAGGTTCCCTTTGTGTCGGTCTATTCATCTTGTGGTGCTTCCATATCAAAGAAAGAAAGTTATCTCTTTTATACGATGTGTTAGCCGCCCTTGTCGGAGTCGGAATCAACTTAGCAATCTGGTTACCGGTCCTCCATGTACAAGGAACATTCTCCCTCTTTTTCGATGCGCTCTATCGTGATTCGAAGTCCTATATCGAAAACAAGACAGTCACCTTAGTGGCAATCGCAAGAGCCATCGTCCTCTTATATTTCCTTATGGTACTGTTAGGCTATCTCCGGATTTGGAAGAAACACAAAGAAAAGAAAGATATTGCTACCGCTTATCTCGTCATGGCCGCTCTTTTTGCTGTTCCGAATTTTGTCTACGCCAAATATCCGCAGTATTGGATCGTCTTTTTCCCGCTTTTCATTGCGGAAATTCTTTTCTGCTTTGTTTTCTTCCCACTTCCTCAGAAAAAGAAAGATCCGAAAACGATTGCCTCTCTCATCTCTTTCTTCCTCTCTCTTATGGTCGGATGCGGATTCCTAATCGATTACTACACCTCTTCCGATCCAGATTTCTCTTACCGTGGAAGCAAGGAAGTCTATGCCGAAATTGAGGAGAATGTCCCATCTGAAATCCAAAAGGGAACCGATACAATCTTCTATCTTGACTGCAACGCTGCGGTACTTTTAAAAGAAGATAACCGCTCTTCCTGCCCATATCAGACTTACCAAAGCTGGCAGGCTTCTTTCCTTCCTTCCATCGATAAAGAAGTAACATCCTATCTTCAGAACAAAAAGCCTCTCTATATCGTCAAAGGCGATAACGGCCACGTTGAAAAGAAATTCACCTACGACACCTGGATTGAACAGAACTATGAAAAAGTAGAACCAAGGGGCACGGATTCCCCTATCATTGAAATATACCGCCTAAAAGAGAATGCCTAGTAGGGTTAGCAAAAGGAGGGAGCTTTGCTGCTTTTTGGTTTTTCAATCAAGTTGCCCATCAACCGATCCCTTCTCTACTCTAACGGAAAAGAAGACCATCAAGAATTTATCCGCAACAGAAAGCTCAACCAATCTTCGAGTCGAAGGACAATCTATTGCCTCTCAGAAACATTCATATCACTTCTCCCATAGAAAACTGCAATCAAAAAAATCCTCTTGAATTCTATTTTTAAAGTCGATATAATCGTAGAGCTTATCGAATTGCGGACGTGGCGAAATTGGTAGACGCGTACGTTTGAGGGGCGTATGGGCTTCCCATGGGGGTTCGATTCCCCCCGTCCGCACCATAATTAGCGAATTTGCCCGAGAAATCGGGCTTTTTTCGTGAAATTATATTTATTTACATTCGTATATTAATAATGTTATATTTATTTTAAATCCAAAAATCTTTTATTTATTCGATTTATCAGGCCAAAAAGTAAAGAAATTTAAGAAATTTTTCGTGCTACAAAATTCGAACCGAAAACCACTTTTTTGCCTAGGAAAAACATCGTCAAAATATAATCCGTAACTCTTCACCATAGGTGGGATATAATTCGGTAGAAAGGCCCGGAAACAGGCTCAGACAGCTTGCAGTCGGGTCTTTTTCCATGCTATAATTATCACACCTATTAGGTGTGATATAGGAGGCGCGAAAAATGGCTGTTCCGGACTGGGCGAAGACGCTTCGCAAGAAGGGCCAGATCATCAAGAAGGAGGGAACGAACCTCTATCTCTATGAGGTAAGCTACAGGTACGACCCCGCAAGAAAGAGAAGCAGGACGATACCGGGAAGGTATCTGGGAAGACTCGACGAGAAGAAAGGCCTCATCCCCGCTTCGGCAAGGAAGGCGGTGAGGAAGCCCGA
>ONBI01000023.1 GCA_900316035.1 uncultured Eubacteriales bacterium | reverse complement strand
CTTGAACGGTCTCCATTGCCCATATTATAAGTTGAGATGGGAATGGGCCGCAAATGAAGGATGGCCATCCTTCATTTGCCACTTACAATATACGTGTAACTAATATTTAATGCTTTCATAAAGTAAAGTAACTCGAAATTAGGAAAGGGTTTTCTATTCTTTATTCTTAAATACGCCAAATGGGATTCTACTGTTCATATTTGTTCATTTCTGCTTGTAAAAATAAAATTAGCGCTTACATTTCAACTTTACGCACAAAATAACGCTAAATATTGATAAAATTGCGCAACGCCGATATTATGAGGTCGTTCAGAAGAAATGTCTAATTCTTTTGAATCCTGAGTAGAAGTTAAGCGCTTACGAAGAAAAGATTACCCGGCTTCTCTTCTTATAACGCCTGATTCCATCAGGGACGGATTAATGCACTTGGAGGTAACATTGATGAAGTCAAAAAGGCTAAGACAAGTCTTACGCGGAGCAGTAGCAACCACAGCCTCACTTCTTACGGTGACAGCTCTTGGTTACTCGGTGGCGAAATCTCCGCTCGCTGTCGGTTGGATGGATGGTTGGTTTGGCGCGGACCGTACCATCTATAAAGACTGGACGGAAGATGTTCCGGGTTATACGATTCCGGGTAAATTCGAAGGCTATTCCTATTTGAAAGGCAAAGCTTATACCAAGAGCGATGCAACCATTCAGGAATATGCGAAGAGACTTCGAAATCATGTTGTCAAACAGGGTGAAGAAGGATTTGCTCTTTTAAAGAACGATAACGAAACTCTCCCGTTAAAGAAGTCTTCTGTCGGTAAGAAAGTCGCTCTCTTCGGTTGGAATGCTTATCATTGCCCAACGGGTCATACCGGCGTCATCGCTGGCAATATCACCGGTGATGTCACGGATAGAAGAGGTAATGTCACTCATAAGAACGCCTACTACAATCAGGTCACTCTTTATGATGCTTTGAAGGGAATCGATGACGTTGAAGTTAATGACACGGTGACGGCAGATCAGTTCACCGGAGCTATGACTGGACCTTCCAACGGTGGTGGATTCGGCGGAAAGCAGAATGCTTGGGACACCATCAGCTACAAGATTCCGGAAATCGCTCCGACGGACGAACAGGTTGCAACCTGGGATATTGATAAGGCCAACACGACCGCTATTGTTGCTTTAGGCCGTGGCGGTGGTGAAGGCAACAATTATAAGGTGGATGCTGCGACCAACCAGGATGGAACCAAAGCTTCCGATCCGCTCGCTCTTTCCAAGGACGAACTCAAGATTGTCAAGTTGGCGAAGGAAAAATGCTCTAAGGTCGTTGTTCTTATTGTTTCCTCTAACGCCATGGAACTTGGACCTCTTGTTGAGAAAGGTGGCGAATATGAAGTCGATGCCATCGGCTTCTGTGGCATTCCGAACGACTGGCAGTACGAAGGTATTGCCCATGTTCTTTATGGTTCGGTCAATGCTTCCGGCGGTCTTACCGATACTTATGTTTATGATAATACCTATACTCCTGCTTCCATCAACATGGGTGAGCAGCACTATTCGGATCTGGATACTATCACCAGTTTCACCGATCCTTTAGGAAGAGGTATCACCGAAGCGGGTAACAAGGGTTACTATGCGGATCACTATATCGTCGAAGCCGAAGGCATTTATGTCGGCTACAAGTATTACGAAACCCGTTATTACGATTCGATGGTGAATCCTTCTGCGACGAATGCTACTTCGACTAAAGGCTCTTCAAAGACCGGTTCCGCTTGGAATTATGCAAACGAAGTTGTTTTCCCGTTTGGACAGAGTCTTTCCTATATTCCTTACACTCAGACCATCAAGGATGTCAGCGTCGATGTTTCGGAAAGTGGCAAGATCAAGGCTACCATCACCGTCAAGAACAACGGCACCGAAGATGGAAATTTGCTTGCTCAGCTTTATGTCGGTAAACCTTATACGGATTACGATAAGACCCACAAGGTTGAAAAATCCGCGGTCGACTTCCTCAACTCCAAGAAGGTTTACGTCAAGGCCGGTGAAAGCAAGGATGTCGAAATCTCGCTTCCGACCCATTATCTCGCTAGCTGGGATTCTTCTGCTGTAAACAATAAGGGCGCTTATATCCTGGATGAAGGTGACTATTACTTCACCGCAGCTGCTGGTGCTCATGAAGCGGTCAACAATGTCCTTGCAAAGCAAGGTCATGAGACCGATAAGAAGACGACCACCAGCGATTGCGCCACTTGGACTCTCGATGCTTTCAACAACACTGCGTTTGCCAAGTCCAACGGTTTCGATGTCAAGAACGAGATGAAGAATTCCGATATCAACTACTATCTCGGCGATAACAAGGTTACTTATCTTTCCCGTAGCGATTGGGATGGCACTTTCCCGAAGAACTACACTAGTTACACCAACGATAGCGGCATCCAGAGTGAACCTGCTTTCACGATTAAAGGTTCTCCGAAAGAAACCGAATGGCTCACCGAACTCATCTCTGCTCAGTACAAGATCACTCCTTCGGATAAGGAGTCCGATTGGGCGAAATTAGAAGGTGAGAATCCGTCTACTCTGAAAGATGGTCAGACTGTCTATCAATGGATTCTTCAGTTAGCAAATGACAATCCGGAAGCTTTCTCCAACATTCACTCCGATCAGTGGCAGCAGGTTGCGAAGGCTCTCAACTTAGGCGAAGCCGTTGCCAGTGTCTATGAATCCGGTGGCTCTTCGAGAAAGTTCACTACTATCAACAATCCGACCAGCAGACAGTCGGAAAGTGTTGCCGGTTATCAGCAGACCATCACGGTCGAAACCGATGCCGATGACAACAAGAAGACCTTAGCCCTCAATGTCGCTTCGAACTCTCTGCTCGGTTCCAGCTTCAATCCGGAACTCGCGCATGAATGGGGCGTCATCGAAGGCGAAGGTGGATTATGGATTCAGACTCTCAACAATAATGCTCCTGCCTACACTGTCTGGGGTATGGGTCTTACCCAGCATAGACATGCTTATAACGGCCGTAACTCCGAATACATCTCTGAGGATCCGATGCTTGCGAACCGTATCGGTGAACAGCAGATGATCGGTGCCGTTTCAAAGGGTGCTATCTGCGGTCCGAAGCATATGGGCTTCAATGATCAGGAAAGAGGACGTGAAGGTAACGCCTGCTATATGACCGAACAGAAGGTCCGTGAAACCGATACTCGTTGCTTCGAAGGTGCTCTTCGTTACGATGAAGGTAATGGTACGGGCGTCATGATGTCCTTTGCCCGTATCGGTGCGACTAACTGCACCAACAGTGTCGGTTATGTGAAGAATATCCTCCGTGGTGAATTCGGCTTTACCGGTATCATCTCTACCGATATGGGTAAGGGCAAAGGCTATCACGAAGTCGGTGCTCTTACGATGGCTACGGTCAATGAGTATGCCGGTTTCGGAAGTGGTGACACCTATTCGATGGGCGATAACGTCAGAGATGATGCTACGTTCAATAAGAGCTTCGATTACATCACTTTAGGAAATTGCCGTAAGGATCCTACCTATGCGGCTCAGGCTAGACAGACGGCTCTCTACATTGTCTTCACTCTTGCTCGCAGCGGCTCTGGTCTCTATGTCGAACGTATTGCCAACAATGGTCAGGATATTGTTGTTCCTCCTTCGAAGGTTGACCATCACGATCCGGTCGGAACGGTTGCTGTCGTCGGTTGGGAGAAAGTCTTCATCGGCTTTGAAATTGCCTTCGGTGTTCTTACCGCAGCTGCGGTCGCCGGCTATGTTGTCTGCTTAGTCTTAGCTCATAAGAAGGAGAACAACTAATATGAATTTCAAAACCTGGATCAAGAAGCAGGGTGTTGCCTTCTGGCTCACGCTTGCGACGGTTGTTCTTGCGATTGTCGGTCTTATTCTCTATGGTGTTGCTTTAGGTTCCGGTATGGGTCTTTCTATCGCCAACGGTTCTCAGCCTTTCTATCAGGCCGACCGCGACGAAGATTCCGTTATGATCGCTACGGTTCTTCCCTGCGGTATCATCGCTTTGGTCGCTTTGATCGGTTCGGTTGTTCTTGAGCAGTTCTCCTCCAAAGAAGGAATCGCCGGTAAGGTGATGGGAATCTGTGCGGATGTTCTTCGTGTTGTAGCTCCAGTTCTCTTATTGGTTGTTACGATCAACTTCGTCTATGGTTCCTTCACTGGCCTTGGCTGGACGTTCTTCTCTAACGATGAGCTGGAGATCTATGCGAAAGCCATTTCTACCGGTAAGACGGTCATCACGGGAATCGTCTTCTTCTTAGTTGCCGCTATCTGCAGTGTCGTTTCCTCTTTCTTCTCGCTCAAGAAGCCGGAAGCAAAAGCGGAATAATAGATTCCTAAGAAGAGCTGTCTTGAAACTCAGGCCTTCCTGGGCGTAGAGACAGCTCTTTTTCCTTTCGATTTCGGTAAGATAATGTCAGTTGGTCTTAAGGAGAAACTTATGTTTAAAATCGAAAATCTGATGGTAGAAACTTATCCGGACCATGTCGTGACGGATAAGACCAGACCTTTCTTTTCCTTTTACTATATTTCCGATGACGGAAGCTTCATCTCTCATGCGGTTATCTCCATGGATAACGGCTGGAAGAAAAAATTGAAACAGGATGTTTCGGCTTTCTATGATGGCGAAGAACTGAAACCTTTTACTGATTATAAAGTCACTTTGAAAGCCTATAGCGATAAAGGAGAAGAAGCCGTTAGTGAGGTCACTTTTGAGACCGGTAGGCTTTCGACTCCTTGGGTCGGAAAGTGGATCACGGATGGCGAGTATCACTTTACCGAGAAGAAAATTTCTCCGAAAGTGATGACATTTGAAAAGAAGGTGGAAGTGAAAAAAGAGATTGCTTCCGCTAAGATCTATGCCACCGCTATCGGTATCTACAAAATCGATTTAAACGATAAGAAAGTAGGAGACCGTTTCCTTACACCAGGCTTTACTTCTTATAAAAACAACCTGATGTATCAGACCTACGATGTTAAGAATCTTCTGAAACAGGGAGAGAACGAATTAGTCATCAATGTCTCCGGTGGTTGGGCAGTCGGAAGTTTTGTCTTCACCCGTGTCAATCACGTTTATGCTCCGCGTCAGGCACTCCTTTTAGAACTCCGTATTCAATACACGGATGGCAGTGAAGAAGTCATTGGAAGCGATGAGTCCTTTCACGTTTCTTTAGAAGGTCCTTATAAATTAGCGGATATCTACGATGGGGAAATTTTTGATGCCACTGTCGATAAGATTTCGTATCACAAAGCTAGTTTAGAGAACATGAAGATTCATCCGGAGATCGAAGCCGACTATGGAAATCCGGTCAAGGTCAATCGTGTTCTGAAACCGGAAATCCATTCGCAGAAAGATGGTAAGACCATCTACGATTTCCATCAGAACTTTGCCGGTGTTCTTCATCTTCATATCAAGAAGGCAGAGAAAGGACAGAAGATTGTTCTTCATCATGCCGAAGTTCTCACGAAAGAAGGAGATTTAGATATCTCTTTACTCCGGTCTGCAAAAGCAACTCTCACTTATATCTGCAAAGAAGGAGAACAGGATCATGTTCCGGAATTCACCTATATGGGTTTCCGTTATATCTCGTTAGAAGGTATTAAGCCGGAAGATATCGATATTGAAGGTTATGTTCTTTCAAGCGATATGAAAGAGACCGGTTCTTTCCATTGCTCAAATGAGATGCTCAATAAGCTCGATAGTAATATCCGTTGGTCGGCAAGAAGTAATTTTGTCGATATTCCTACCGATTGTCCACAGCGTGATGAACGTATGGGATGGACCGGAGATATCGCTATTTTTGCTCCTACCGCGATGCATGATTTTGAGATGAGACGTTTCTTACGGAAATGGTTGATGGATGTGAAAGATGAGCAGCTTAAGACCGGTGGTTTACCGAACACGGTTCCGGAGCACGGTTATGGATTCCCGGCGACGATGCCGAAGATGGCAATCGACTTCTGGGGTGATGCCATCATCGATGTTCCGTATGCTCTTTATCAGGCTTATGGGGATGAAGATATTGTCCGTCAGATGTATCCTCATATGAAGAAGTATGTGAATGCCTGCCGCTTCTGGGCGGGTATCTGGGGTGTTGGCAAGTATCGCTATATCTGGCATACTCCTTCGGTATTCCACTTTGGCGATTGGGTTGCACCGGATGTCGATAAGATGTCTGCTTGGCAGAAGAGAAGTAAATACACCGCAACGGCTTCTTTAAGAAAGACCTCGAAGAAGTTATCGGAGATCGCTGCGATGTTAGGTTATGAAGAAGATGCTAACTACTACGAAAGACTCTCCGATAAAGTAGCTAGAGCTTATGTCGATGTCTTCACGAATAAACACGGAAAACTGAAGAAGGAACAGTTCCAGACGGGTTATGTTTTACCGTTAGCTTTCCATATGTTTGATGAAGAAGAGACGAGAGAAGCAATGAAGAATCTTGTTGCGTTGATCAAGAAGAACAACTACTGCATCGGGACTGGTTTCCCTGGAACGGGACATATTCTTTATGTCTTAGCCGATAACGGCTATAGTGATGTTGCTTATAAGATGCTGCTCAACACGAAAGCTCCTTCTTGGCTTTATAACGTGTCGGTTGGCGGAACAACAATCTGGGAGAAGTTTGATGGGATGCTTCCAGATGGTACGGCCCGTAAGTCGACCGATGGTACAGGCAATATGATCTCGTTCAACCACTATGCTTCGGGCTCGGTCGGTAATTTCCTCTATACCCGTCTAGCTGGTCTTCGCATTGTGGAGCCTGGCTATAAGAAGTTCAAAGTCAAACCGGTCTTAGGCGGAGATATCACTTCCTGTGAGACTTCTACTCTGACTCCTTATGGAAGAATCAATATCCAGTGGAAGATTGTGAATAAGAAGTTCTATATCCATGTCGATGTTCCGATGACGACTTCGGCAGTCATTGAACTTCCCGATGGTCAGAGATTCAATCTCGACTATGGAAGTCACGAGATGTTCTGTAATCTCGCTTAATGTCTTTTATAAAGAGGAGAGAAGGTCAGCTTTCTTTCCTCTTTTTTCTGTTGCTTTTTCTTTTTTTAAGAACGGTAATAGTCTCCATGTTATGGATCATTACTTCTCTCGGTCTTCGGAAAAAATAAATCTTTTGACTGCAATTTATGACATCAATGTCATAAATATTTTCATTGAAAAAAGTGAAGCAACTCTTGTTAAACACAAAAAGACGGCAAAATTAAAAATATTGTGCAAAAAGGAAAATAACACTAAAAGTACTGCGTTATTTATTTATTTGTTTTGACGTTTTATAAATATTTATGACATCAAAATGTCATAAATAATGTCATAAATAATGTCTTAAATGCTAAAATAGGGAAGGAGGTCAAAAAGCCATGATAGAAAAACTCATTTCTGAATGCTCTGATTACGATTTTAAAGAGGAGCTTGAAGAGAAAAAACCAAGAAGCTGGCTTAAGAGCGTATCAGCTTTTGCTAATGGCGTTGGGGGTTCTCTTTTCTTCGGCGTTGCTAACGATCATTCTATTATTGGCCTTTCAGATATCCAGCACGTTTCTGATAAAGTCTCTGAAGGAATTAATCAACGTATTGAGCCTAAACCTGTATATTTTCTTATCCCGCTGAAAGAAGAAGGAAAAGATATCCTTCAACTCAAAGTGAATCCTGGACAGTCGACCCCTTACTATTACAAGGCAGATGGTGTATGTGTTGCGTACGTTAGATCAGGAGACGAATCTATTGAAGCTCCTGTTAGTCTTTTGAGTGAACTTATCCTTCGCGGAAGCAATAGAACATTCGATTCCGTTGTTACTGGGCATCTTAAGAAGGATTTTTCGTTCGCTTATCTCCAAGCTAAATTCCTGCAACAAACTGGAACGCGTTTTGAAGAAAGAGACTTTGTTTCCTTTGGCATAGCCAATACAGGGGGAATGCTTACCAATGCTGGTTTGCTTCTTTCTGATCAACCGCCTTTCCGTAGCTGTCGTCTTATCGCCACACGTTGGAATGGCAATAGTAAAGTTAACGAAGAGGAAGCTTCCGACGATAAAGAATATCACGGCTCTATTTTGGAACAATTAGATAACGCTATTAACTTTTTCCATAATCATACAAAAGTTCATTGGCATAAAGTGAATGGGCAGACGATTTATCAACCGGAATACGATGAAGGTGCCGTTACAGAAGCCTTAGTCAATGCTGTTATCCATCGTGACTACAATAACCCTGGCGCCGAAGTCTGTTTGAATATCTACGATGATCGTATTGAAATCTCTTCTCCTGGTGGAATGTACTCTGGAGATAGAATTCCAGAGAAAGTAGATTTCCCAATGGAATCTTTAAGACGTAACCCTGTTATTGCGGATCTTTTCTGGCGCATGCGTCTGATGAATCAAAGAGGATCAGGCTTAGAGAATATTACCAACAAAACAAACACGCTCTTTGGTGATTCCGTTAACCACGTTCATTATCGTAGTACTGGTTCTTTCTTCATTGTTACAATTGAAAACGCCATGTCAAAGAAAAACACTGTTACGAAGGTTTCCAAAGGCATTCCTCTTTCGAAACGAGAATCTTCAATTATTCAAATGATGAAAGATAAGCCTTCTGTATCTATGAAAGATATGGCTAATGCATTGCATGTTTCGGAAAGAACAATTGCCAGAGACATTGAAAATTTGCAAAAACAGAAGATTGTCTCAAAGACAGGAAAGACAAGAGACATCAAGTGGATTGTTAAAGAATGAGAAAATACCAAAATTACCAAATAGACATGATATTGGCGGATTTTTAGAAAAATATAGATAAAATATCAAGAAAACACTATCAATAATTTTCATCGATTTGTTTTATGACATCAAAGTGTCATAAAAAATGTCATGAATAATGTCATAAATGTCATGAATCGTGTCTCAAATCAAAAAGAGGTCGTCCCACAGCTGTGAGGCGACCCTTTTCGAAAGGAGAATAATCTTATTGAGTTACTTCTTTTCGGATTCGGGTAAATCGAGGAAGTCCCAGCGGACCTGTTTCTCGATCTTGAAGATGTGAATGAGCTTAGCCATATCTTCATCGGTGATGTTGTTGAGGATCGGACGGTTACCGATGACGTTATAGATTTGGGCAGCTTTCTCAACGGTTTCAATAAGACCGAAGGTTTCATCTAAGGTCTTACCGGCACCATAGATGCCGTGGTTGGTCCATAAGACGATACGGAAATCATGCATCTTCTTCGCGGTGGCAACACCGATTTCATCGGTGCCGCAAAGCATCCAGGGAAGAACGCCGACACCTTCGGGGAAGACAACGATGCATTCGGTCGACATGGTCCAAAGGGTGTGGGAGAAAGACTTCTCATCGAGAGGATGAACATAGGTCATCGCTAAGATGTTGGTCGGATGGCAGTGCATGACAACGCGGTTTTCCGGATCAACGGCTAAACGGGCCATATGGGACATCAGGTGAGCCGGGAGTTCGGAAGTGAATCTTCCGCCGTCTTTATAGCCCCATAAGAGTTCTGCACAGTCTCCCTTTTCGGAGATGCGGAAGATACCGGTGTTGGTTTCCGGATCCGCTTCGACATTCTTGAAGTATTTTCCGGTACCGGTGACTAAGAAATATTTACCAGCTAAAGGACGGGCATCCAAAGAGGATTTCTGAATACCGGCAAAAGGAATCTTACGGATGACCTTTGTAATATCAAGATACTCTTTGACTTCCTCTTCTTTGAGAAGATAAGAGATGTTTCCACCATTTCTTTCGTCCCAGCCTAAGCGGTACATATTGGAAGCCGTCTTCTCGAATTCAATCAGAAACGGAGCTGTTAATATATCTTTCATTGTCGTTTTTCCTTTTACTTTCTCGAAGGAGCGATTTCCTTTTCGTAACGCATCGCTTCTTCGTAATAGTTTTCATCCATACCTTGTCTTCTTAAGTATTCATTCCAGACATCAGAGAAGGGTAACATCTTGACTCTTTCCTGCATCACTAAGAGTTTGGTGAAGTTCGCTTCGTTCTGAAGCTTAGCCAGTTCTTCATTCGGTAAGGTAGCAGCGTAGAGGAGAGCTTTCTCCATGCTTCTTTCGCCGGTGACCCAGGCGGCGATACGGTTGATCGAGGCATCAAAGTAATCAAGACCGATAACCACCTTATCTTCCGCATGGTTGCGGATGATCTCTTTAGCGACTTCTTTTAATTCATCATCGAATAAAACGACATGGTCGGAATCCCATCTTACCGGACGGGAGATATGTAAAGCGACCTTGTCATAGAAGCAGAGCATCGAAGAGATCTTATCGGATACGACTTCGGTCGGATGATAATGCCCCATATCCATCAAGCAGGTGATGTGACGGGTAGCGGCATAGTTCTGGCAGAATTCGCTGGAACCTACCGTCATCGACTCTAAGCCGATACCGAAGACTTTGGATTCCAAAGTCGGCATGACATAGTTATGATCCCAATCTTTATCGGCAAGCATCTCATCGAGAGAGTCGCGATAGCGAAGACGCGGAGAAAGACGATCGGCCGGGATATCCTTGTAGCCATCCGGAATCCAGATATTCATCATGCAGGGCTTTCCGAAAGCTTTTCCTAATTCGCTGGAGATCTCTAAGCATCTCTTGCCGTGTTCGATCCAGAAATGACGGATCTTTTCATCGGGACTAGAGAGAGTGAGGTTGTTCTTGACGTTCTTATGGGAGAAGAAAGTAGGGTTGAAGTCGATACCATCGAGTCCTAATCCTTTGACGAAGTCGACCCAGGGTTTGAAGTATTCAAACTTATACTGATCACGGTCAACCTTACCGGCATCCTTGCCTAAGATGGCATAGGAAGCATGGAGGTTGAGTCTCTTGGTACCAGGCATCATCGAAACCGCTTCTTTGATATCGGACATCAGCTGGTCTTTACCGGTAGCTCTATACGGGTAATTACCGGTAGTCTGAATACCGCCTTCCAAGGAATTGGCTCCATCAAAACCTAAGACATCATCGCCCTGCCAGCAATGGACAGAGATCGGAATCTTCTTGACCTTCTTCATCGCTTCTTCGGTGTCGACACCGAAAGCAGCAAACTCGGCTTTCGCTTTCTGATAATTTTCTTCGATAGACATACGCTATCCTCCTATTTGGATTCGACTCGGCTAAGGAACTTCTTATATTCTTCGTCCCAGTATTCTTTTTTGGAAGGGTGATACTTCTTGCTTTCGATAGAAGCAGAGATATCTTTTCTTCCTTCTTGAACTGAGGGTATCTCATCTAGGGCAAGGAATTGCGCTAAACTGTTGCCTAAGACGGTCGCCTCACTGGAACCGGTAATCACTTCTAATCCACAGGCAGAAGCTGTGTATTGATTGAGAACGGAAGCTTGGTTTCCACCACCTACGACAAGCAAGGAAGTAAAGTGGACTTCGGTGAGTTCTTCTAGTTCCTCAATCCGCTTCCGATAGCTTAGTGCCATCGTTTTATAGATGACTTTCATCATCTCTCCCGGAGTAGAAGGATAGATCTGAGAAGTATCCTTACAATACTTTTCAATCTTACTTAGCATCTTCCCCGGAGTTTCGAATAAGGGAGCATTGACATCGAGGTAACAATCCATATCTTTCGCTTCGTTGACTAAGGGAGCAATAGAGGAGACTTTGATCTCTTCTCCTCTTTCTTTGTAGTCGTTTCTCACCTCGTTGATGAGGAACATACCCATCGTGTTTTTCAAGAAACGGATGGTAGACCCATAACCGATTTCGTTGGTGAAGTTATCTTTTCTACTTTCTTCCGTAATGATCGGATAATCTAACTCGGTACCGATCAGAGACCAAGTTCCGGAAGAGAGATAAGCGAATTCTCCTTGTCCATTAGCACCTAGAACCGCACTTCCGGTATCGTGAGTAGCTACCGCAAGAACAGAGACATCATGATTGATATTCTTCGGTAGATATTCTTTCTTCAGGTTTCCGTATTTTTCTCCTGGAAGAATGATTTTCGGGAAAATTCTTTCCGGAACGTTAATAGCATCCAGTAATTCTTTGGATAACTGCTTTTTATCTCGGAGGTATAAGGAAGTAGTAGAAGCATTGGTTTCTTCTAATCTTGCAACCCCGGTTAAGAAGTAAGCAATCAGATCCGGAATCATTAAGAAGGTATCTACTTCTTTGAAGTCTCTTTTTTCACTGGCTAACTGATAGATGGTATTGAAATGAAGATTCTGGATTCCGCAGAGAGAATAGATCTTAGAGAAAGGAATCTTTTCTAAGACTTTTTTCTGAGAAGCAAAGGTTCTGGTATCTCGATAGCAGGCAGGATCCTGAATCAGCTTTCCACCTTTCAGAAATCCGTAATCCACAGCCCAGGTATCGATACCGATAGAGACGATATCCGGATTCTTTTCTAAGGCTTTCTGAATGCCTTCGATGACGTTCTTCAAGAGATAAGAGAAGTCCCAGCGGAGAACCCCTTCTTTATCTTCATAGACGCGGTTAGCAAACCGAGCGTTTTCTTCATAGGAGAAGCGGTGATTCTCATGGCTTACCGTCATGACTCTTCCGCTGGTTGCTCCGAGATCGACCGATATGACTTTCATAACTCTTTTCTCTTTTTCGCTGCCTTACTATATCATTGTTGATTTCCTTTAGGTGCAATTGGTCATAAGGTTGGAAAAACATTTTTCGCCATTTGTTCTTCGCTCATAAATGCGCATAAATAATCATGATTTAGAGGTTACATTTAATGCATCCAAAAAATGAAACCCCTTTAGTTGCTTACTTATTTTTGTTTCTGCAAACTAGAGAAAGAATGCAAAAGTCTTGGAAAGGTTCCTTAAGAAATTGTTAATTTCCTAAGCTTTTGCTCATGAAATCATTTTCCTTTTTCCTAGCCTTTTCCAAAGGCATTTCCTTGTTTATAATCTCTTTGTTTGCTTTTTGGGTTATCTCCAAAAAGGATCCAGGAAAGGGAAAAGCAATGGTCAGCATGGATATCGGGGACAAAGTCCCATCCGATCTCATTCTCAACCTCAACAACGAAGCGAAGGAGAAGATTCTTCATGGCAAAACGGTCATCAATGGTACGATCGGGACGATGCATCTGGATGATGGGAAGCTTCCTCTTTCGACTCTGATCCGTTCGACGATTGCAAGTCATACGAAGGATGCCGACTTTGAATATTCTTCGGTTCCGGGAGAATCTCTCTATCGCAACGAACTCTTAGAATGGTTTTTCCCCAGCGATTTTGAAACCGAGAAAGAAGAAGGTAGAGTCAAGACCATCGCCTCTCCTGGTGGAACCGGTGCGATCACGTTAGCGCTGAAGGAATTTGCTACTCTTTCTTCTCCGGCGGTTCTTCTTCCGACACTCGGCTGGCCGAATTATCCTAGCCAGGTTTCTACTTTCTTAGGAGATTCCTATTATTACGACAACTACGACGAAGAAGGAAACTTCTCTTTCTCGCATCTGAAAGAGAATATCGATTCTCTTTTCAAAAACGGAAAAGAGAATATTCTTCTCATTCTGAACGATCCTTGTCAGAATCCGACCGGATATTGTCTTTCCGGAGAAGAATGGAAGACCTTGGTTTCGCTTCTTTCTTCCTATCAAGGAAAAGTAAGACTTCTATTGGATATCGCTTATTTTGATTTTGCTTCGGAAGAAGCCAAAGCCAATATTGCTTCTTCAATTGAAGCCCTGAATAAAGTCGTACCTGTTTATATCTGTATGTCTTTCTCGAAGACTTTCTCTTTCTACGGTTTAAGAATCGGGGCTCTTTCGATTCTGGCTCCGACTGCGAAACAGACGGAAGAGATCTTTGATGGTTTCAAAAAAGGTGCAAGAGCACTTTGGAGCACTTCGAACCATATGGCGATGAATGCGATCGGAGATCTTCTTTCCAGAGAAGATACTAAAGCTGAGCTGAAGAGAGAAGTCGCTCTCAACCGGGAAATCGTTCATAAGAGAGCTTCTATCTTCTTAGAAGAAGCGAAAGAATGTGGATTAGCCGTTTATCCGTATCGTTTCGGTTTCTTCTGTTCTCTTCCCTGTGAAGATGCTCTTATCCTGAGTCAGAAGCTGAAAGAAAAAGGTATCTATCTTGCTCCTGTTTCTACAAAGGTCTTAAGAGTTGCTCTCTGCTGTATTCCTACCTACCAGTTAGAAGGGTTAGCGAAGAAGATCAAAGAAGCTGAGTAGATAAGTTAAGAAAGAATAAACAACTCTTAGAGGGTAAGCAAAGAGATACAAACTTTGCTTAAAGCTAAGAGTTGTTTTTTTGTAGGAACAATCTGTTTTAGGAAAAAGTTCTATTTTCTAATCCTTCAAATTACAGATTTTAAATACCAAAGTTTTGGTGTGCTTTAGAAAGCTGAACAGAACGGAACCAGACTTTACTGTCAAAGGCAATGACAGAATAAATGATAGAATAAATGATAGAATAAATGATAGAATAAAAATAAAAGAGGAGCGTCAGCTATGTGGAAAGAAAACGAAAAGCTAGAATTAAAGAAATCTCTCGCTCAATTGAAAGAAGGAGTTATTTCTTTGAGCGCCATGCTGAATAAAGGACATGGTGGCGAAGCCTATTTCGGAATCAACGATGATGGCCGTGTTATCGGCTTAGATATCGGTAAAAAGACAATTGCTGATGTCACTCATGAGATTCAGAATAATCTCAAACCTCTTCCTTACAACGTTCAGGTAAAAGAGATAGAAGAAGAAGGGAAAAAGGTTCTTCGTGTTCTTGTTGAAGGCGATGATACTCCTTATTCTGCTTATGGGCGGTACTATATCCGCATCAATGATGCTGATATTGTTATGAATTCAGATCAGCTAGAAAAATACTTTGCCGAGAAAGAAAACACCTATTCTAAATGGGAAGAACAAGAAACCACATATGGCATTAACGATATCAATGAGGATCTTTTGATTGATTGTATTCGTACCGCAAATGATAAAGGACGTATTGAATACGTTTATAAAAATGCGGAAGATGCCTTGAATAAACTCGGATTACTAGCCGAAAGCGGCCATCTGAACAATGCTGGTTGGTATCTTTTCGGAAACAATAAACCTCTGATGATCAAGGAAGCTAATTATCCAACCGATTCCAGAAGTGAATTCGGAGAGATCAAAGAGTTTCGTGGAAACATTCTGGAATGTATGAAGGAAGCCATGTCTTATATTCAGAATCATATCTCTTATAAAGCCAACATCGTTGGTTTTCAAAGAGAAGAAGTTCCGGAGATTCCTCTTCGTGCCATACGTGAAATTGTTGTTAATTCTTTTGCGCATTGCTCCTATGCGGTCAAAGGAGACTTCAATCAATACATCGTTTATCGATCACAGATATCCATCTATAATCCTGGTCCAATTCTGAAGGGAATTGACCCACTGAAATTCGCATCTGGCCATGTCGGAAGCAAAATTCGAAATGTCTTGATTGCGAACACGCTCTTCAAATACGGATACATCGATGCCTTTGGTACCGGCTTTGATCGAACTTTTACTTTGTGCGCTAACGATAACATCCGCTATCGCTATCAGAACAGCGAATTTGGTTTTACTTTTATTTTTTATCGGAACCTGGATTTCCTTAGTGACAGAATAAATGATAGAATAAGTGACAGAATAAATGACAGAATAAATGACAGAATAAATGACAGAATAAACAGCCTTGATCAGGCTATTTTGGATATCCTGAAAACCAATAAATACGCCACTACTACTGAAATTGCCAAAGAAACGAAGAAATCCGTAACCACCATTCAGCGACATATCGATTCTTTGACAAAAGCAGGTAAAGTCACACGCCATGGATCTAGAAAAACTGGATACTGGGAAGTAAATTAGATATAGATTTCGTCTATATCAAATAAAGGAACTCTTTGCACAATAAAGAAAGATGTATCTTTTAATGGCAATTCCAAATGAAGTCTAGATTGGTATTCTTAGTCAGTCCCAGAATCAATCCGGCAATCGAAGGTATTTCTTTCTCACAGCCATTCTTTACCCAGCGATCGATGATAGCGAAGGATCCACTGATAAAATAATCCGCGATATAGTCTCTATACGGGTTATCCTTCATAAAGGACATATTCTCTTTGATCTGATCACTCTCATAATGCTTCAGATGATTCAGGAAAGAAGTATCTTCATTCTGAAAGAGAAGAGTCTGTAATAGTTTGTTTCCTTTTACTAAGGATAAGAAGGAAACAATGGTTTTCTCTTGGAAGAAAGCGGAGGATAGAGAGGAATAACATTCCTCTAATAAGTCTTTCTTCAGATCCTGATATAAGTCGTTTAAGTCTTTATAGTTGGCATAGAAAGTAGAACGATTCCTCTTTGCTTGCTGACAGACCTGCTTCGTCGAGATATCGAGGATGCTGTTCTTTTCTAATAGAGCAGCAAGAGCCTTTTTGAAAGTCTCCTGTGTCTTTGTCTTACGGATGATTTCTCTTTTCATGGTCTCTCCTTATTTGGACAAACAAGGTTTTCTTGTTTGTTGTTATTTAGACAGACTGTCTACATAATGATTATAAGAGAAAAGAGTCAAACTATGAAAAAGAAAACAAAGATTCTGATCGGCGTTTTAGTTCCTGTTGTTATCCTTGCTCCCTTAGTCGGTTTATTAGTAACGGGTTATCAGATCGGTTGGGGGCCATTCTCCTCTTTACAGTGGTATAACAGCAACTGTTATACATTCTCAGATCAAAAGTCCGATTACAAGATCATCGATAAAGAAATCAAGGGGAAGAACGGAACCATAAGAGGAAAACTCTACTATGTTGAGAAAAAAGAAAAACAACCCTTAGTTGTCTTCTCTCACGGTCTTAATACAACCATGATCACTCTTCATACCACCTGTCAGTCTCTAGCTTCCTCTGGAATCTCTGTCTTCAGCTTTGATTACTGCGGAGGAGCCACCAATTCTTCGAGTGATATGAGTTCCAAAGATATGTCTATTCTTACCGAAAGACAGGATCTCAACGATGTCTTAGATGAAGCAAAGACATGGGATGAGTTTGATTCTTCGAAGATCTCCGTAGCTGGTTATTCCCAAGGTGGTTTAGTTGCTGCAATCACTGCCAAAGAAAGAGACGATATCTATAGACTGAACCTCGTCTATCCTGCTTTTATGATGTATGACGAGATCCGTATGCGCTATCCCACGGTCGATCTGATTCCAGACGAACAGATGAGAAACGGATTACTCACAGGTAAAGCTTACTACAAAGATATCGTCGAGTTTCCAACCGACGATATTGAAGCTTATTGTGCTTCTTATCAAGGAGAGACTCTCTTCATCCATGGTACGAATGATATGGCGGTTTATTATGGCTATTCGGTAAGAGCAAATGAGCTTTATCCTAATAGCAGTCTTATCTCTATTCCTGGTGCCGGTCATGGTTTTACGGGAGAAGATGAAAAGACCTGCATCAAGGCGCAGTACGAGTTCTTCTCGGAGGAATAAGGAGTCACTCTAAAGGCAGAAAAATAGAAATATAATCATTTGCTTATGTCTAATCTATTTCTAGCTGTTTCTAGGTTTTAATTGCGATAATTACGTCATTTTGCAATTTTAATGTTTGCTCCATTTCTAGGCGTTTCTAGGTTATTTCTAGGATTTCTAGGCTTAGAAATCTTAGCGGATGATATGCTCTTGATTTAACTTTTCTCTATTCGTGAAGTAATAGAACGCAACACCATATTGTTTCATATAGAGATAGCCGTCTTTTACTAGTTTTCCTAGAATATCTTTTCTTAAGTGGGTAGAAGGAGATACTCCTAAATAGGAAGCAATCTCTCGTAAGCTTCTCTTTTTGTAGTAACAACAAGAGAGAATCTTGGCATCGTAATCGGAGACGATGTTGCCTTGAAGATGAATATTCGGATACGGATTGTCGTCTCCGATAACGCCGCCTTTAAAAGTAAGATCTGGAAGAGTTAGCGTAAAGGACTCATCATTACAAGTGATGAAAGGCTTCTGGTTTTCGTCACCCATCGCATAAGATTCCGAGATCTTATCGAATCCAGTACCTTTTGCTTCCATCATATGGACTAACTCAAAGACATGACAGATAACTTCGTTTCTTCTCTTTGGAAGAATAGAGTCGATGTTCTTTTCTTTTTCTAAGTTCTTACCCCCGAGAAGTGAGCCAGGAGAAGTAA
This sequence comes from uncultured Eubacteriales bacterium, assembly GCA_900316035.1. Taxonomy (GTDB): domain Bacteria; phylum Bacillota_I; class Bacilli_A; order RFN20; family CAG-288; genus Enterosoma. Next base: position 7,580 of record ONBI01000023.1, on the reverse strand, counting down.
TTTCTAATCGATCAAGGAAGATGTCAAATTGAATTTCTGTCCCGAAAATGAAGTAATTTCGATGGGCAAAAGCATTAACGACTCCCTCAAAAACAGCTCTTTCAGGGAAAGAAGAAAAATCAATTCTTGAAGTTGCTGTTTTCTTGTATCCGGTTGTCGAATGATTACGGATGAAGTCCATCACTTTATCGATGACATCAAAAAGGCAACCTTGATAGGACTCTGAAGCGGTAACCACATTCCCACCCTTATCGAAACCAGGGAACTGTGAACATTTAGCAAGAGTCAGAGGATCTTTGCAATCATCTCGGAAAAGAAGCGCTCCTCGTGAAAGCTTACCTTTATCATCAATAAATCCGATTGATTCTAGTAACTTGATATCGAAAGTCTTCCCGGGATGGGCTTTCAAGAATCTGTCTTTTAGTTTTGTAAACTTTGATTCCTCATAGATTTCTTTTGTAAAAAGACTATCGTAAGGCGCACGAGTTGAGGCGATGACTAAAGAAGCAATCTGTTCAGGAGAGGCAATCTTGGCTCTTCCAAACTGACGGATATAACATGCAGGTACTCCGTTTACATGAACGTAGACTGGCGTATAGCCACTCTTTGGGACATCGATACGAAGAACATATTGATCTGGTTTATCTTTTCCCAAAGGGATTTCTGTAACCCTGAGATCCACTTCTGGTTCGATTCGTTTCTCTGTCTCACGATAAAGCAACTGAACCGTCTTATCCACTTCCGCATGGCTCAATGGTTCAATTTCATGAGTGGCATCATTTACTCCGACATATATGCTTCCGCCTTGTGTGTTAGCAAAAGCAACGATTTCTTTTAACAATTTCAATTCGTTATCGTCTTGATTTTTATCTACTCCGGTTAACAATCTTGCTTTGAATTCGTTAACGTAGTTTTCCACGTTAAGATTAGGAATCAGTTCATTAATCAGCATATCTAAACACCTCTACTATTAGTATAAGTCACAAAAGACAAATTTCTAGGTGTTTCTAGGTTAAAAATGCGATAGATTCGGCACTTTTGCGATTTCTCCTATTTGCAATTTCTAGGTGTTTCTAGGTTTTCTAGGTCAGGGCACCTGTTTTTTCTGGTAGTAGATAATTGATCTGTTTCCTTATAGTCTTGAATAGATCAAGAAAAAATTGTTTAGAACTTTGGTGTTTCTAGGCATTTTTAGATTAAAAACGCGATAACTATGGGCTTTTACGATCTTTATGCTTCTAAAATTTCTAGGTGTTTCTAGGTTTCTTCTAGGATTTCTAGGTAACGAAAATAGAGGAGTGTCTCCACTCCTCTATCTGTTCTTATCTATCTTCCTCTTATCTCTGTGATCTCGAACTCGTAGCCGGTGTTGATATCGTATTCCTCACTCCCGCATTTCGGGCACTTACCGTGATTCGGCACAATGACAAACTCATTGTTGCAGTTTCGACAGACACCCTTGGCGGGAAGGTAATCGATGACAAGCTTACATCCTTTCAGATGCTCTGATTCATCGATTGCAGCCGGCCAACAATCAAACATATACTGAGGAACAATGCCGGTTGCTTCCCCGACTTGGAGAGTGACGGAAGAGACTTCCGTCAAGTGATTCTCCTTCATGAAAGCTTCGACGGTATCGACAAGTTCGACGGCGTAAGCTAATTCATGCATAGATCAATCGTGCTTGAAAGCGTTAGCGGCAATCTTGATACCGCGCTTCAGGGTATAGCCGACAGCCTTGGGCATCATCTTGTTGTAGTTATCGGCATAGATAGAAGTGCGTTTCACAAGATGGGCGGCATCAAACTTACACTGTAAGACACACTGACCGCAGCCGACACACATATTGGGATCGACTACCGCTTTACCGCACTTGAGACAACGAGAAGTCTCTTTCTTGATCTGCTCTTCGCTTAAGATGCCGCGGTTATCTTTAAAGGAGGTGCTATCGATCGGAGCAATGGGTTTTGCAATCTGTCTCGGTTCTTTATCAAAGCCGGAGAAATCGACATTCTCGGTATCTAATCCTTTATAGATTCTCCGATCTCTACCGGCATCTAATAATTGACCGGGCTGGACATAACGATGGAGAGAGATAGCGGCCTGATGACCATCGGCAATCGCGTTGATACAGAAAGAAGGACCTCTGTAGCAATCACCACCGACGAAGATATCGGGTTCTGCGGTCTGATAGGTGAAGGAATCGGCTTCGACGGTATGTCTCTTAGAGAAGGTGACATCGGTTCCATCAAACAAGTGACCGTAATCAAAGGCCTGACCGATCGCTTCTAAGACGGTGACGCAGTCTTGATGCGTAGTCTTGGTTTCATCGTAAGCCGGATTGAATCTTCCGTTTTCATCCTTGACTCTGGTGCAGGCTTTGAAGTTGATACCGGTTAAGACATGGTTCTCATCATAGTCGAAGGATAAAGGACCCCAGGAGTTATGGATCGAGATTCCTTCGTTTTCGGCTTCTTCGATTTCTTCTACAGAAGAAGGCATCTCTTCTCTCTTTTCTAGGCAGTAGAGTTCGACTTTTGAAGCGCCCTGACGTAAAGCGGTTCTTGCAACATCGATTGCGACATTACCACCACCGACAACAACAACCGTACCAGTAAGCTTCTTACCTCTACCTAAGTTAACGTCTCTTAAGAAGTCGATACCACCGATGATCTCGGGGTTCTCTTCGTTCTCTAAACCGAGCTTTCTTGATTTCTGCGCGCCGATAGCGACATAGAAACCTTTAAAACCTTCTTTGCGTAATTCCGGAATGGTGATATCTTTACCGACTTCGACACCGGTCTTGAATTTGACCCCCATGGTAGCAAGGATATCGATCTCGGCATCGACGACATCCTTCTCCAGACGGAAAGAAGGAATACCGAAGGTCATCATACCGCCAAGCTTGTTCTCTTTCTCAAAGACGGTGACATCGTATCCATCCTGAGCTAAGAAGTAAGCGCAGGATAAACCGGCGGGACCTCCGCCGATGATCGCAATCTTCTTCTCTTCGTAGATATGCTGATCGGTATAGGTATGCTTTCTTCCGGGGATAGATCTTGTCTCTGGATTTAAATCACGCTGAGCGACGAACTTCTTGATATCGTCGATCGCAATCGGCTGATCGAAGCACCCTCTGGTGCAGTGCTGTTCGCAAGGATGGTTGCAGATACGTCCACACACCGCCGGGAAGGGGTTCTCGGTCTTGATAAGATCCAGAGCTTCTCCGTATCTACCTTCACTAGCCATACGGATATAACCCTGAACGGAGATATGGGCAGGGCAATAGGTCTTACAAGGTGCGGTACCGGTTTCTTCTATGACATCTTCTCTGTTGAAACGGTAATCCGGGTTCATCATCGCTCTGGCAACCGTGTTCTTGGATAAGGAATGGGTCGTAGCAATCTTGATCGGTGTTTTGTTTGGAATCTTGGTAGAGAGTTTGATTGCGTTGACCGGGCAGTTCTCCATGCACTTACCGCAGGCGACGCAGTTGTTGGCGTTGATTTCACAGCGGTAGTTAGAGGCGACGGCATCGGTCGTCTTGAATTCTTCGACCGGTCTTAAACCATAGCAAGCGCAACCGCAGCAATCGCAGATAGCGGTGGTGTTACCGTCTTTTAAGGATTCGAGGTTCGGGATGCAGTGCATCAAACCTTCGTCTTCGCATTTCTCGAGTAACTCTTTGGTCTGTTCCTTGGTAAGAGGTTTATCTTTGCCGGTTCTTACCATGAACCTAGCCGCGTTACCGAGTTTGACACAGCGGTCTTGCGCCATATGTCCACAGCCATCTCCCATGGCGGAACGGGTGGTTCTGCAGGAGCAGGCACCGACGGAGAAATAATCGTATTTATCAAGGTACCAGTCGAGATTATCTCTATCATCGACAGGTTCTCCTTTCGGCAGTGCTCTTGGTATCGGGATGACTCTCATTAAGCCATAGCCTTCTGGAATCATTTTACCCATGGATCCTAAACGGTCATGGGTGTATTGGTTGAAGGCTCTCATGACTTCGGGATGGGTCTTGGCGTTTTCACTGACGGCCATCAACTCTAAGATACCAGGAGCATAGATAGGAAGAAGGTATTCGTAATGTTCTTCGATTCCGTCATGGGCTGGGATCAAGTCGACACGTAAGCAACCGAGTTCGCCTAAGTGGTTACCGGTTTTACGGACTTTTTCGATATCCCATCCGAGTTTCTCTTTAACATAGGAGTCGGTCCTTACTTTACGGACTCCTAAAGAAAGAAGGAAGGTAGCTTCTTCATCGGAAACCGAGCCTGCTAAGGAATAGTATTCCGGAGCATTGGCATCGATTTTATTCAGCATGCCGGTGGGGCCACCAATCATCTTCGCTACTTTGACAATCAAAGGACGTAAAGGTTTATCGCCATCCGCTACCGGTTTTCCTTCCCAGAGGATGGGTTGATTCTTTTCTGCCATGTTTCTTTTCTCTCCCAATTTCCTTGTCGACACTACATAGTAAGAAGAAAGAAGTTATCTTCCTCCGTTATATTCTTCGTTAAAGATCAAAGTGAGTTTGGTACCGCTGATCGTCAGATACAGCGTTACCGACTTATTTCCATAAGGGCAGAAGAAAGCATTGGAACGATAGATTCTTCCATCTTTACCTTGGATTTCGCACTGCACCGTGTGTTCTCCTTTGGAAATCTCAAGGGCTGCTTTTTCCTGATCGGCTCTTATTTCACCGAAGGCTTTGGAGTCTAGGGTGATGGTGGCATCGACCGGTTTACCGAAGGAACCGGGACGCCGAATAATTGTAAGGGCTCTCATATATATTGATTTTACCACGATATCGGACATTCTGTTTGCTATTTCAGATATTGCCAACCTAACTTAGGACAGACTAGGAACAAATGTTTGGAATAAGAAAAAAGCGGATGGGATTGCCATCCGCAAAAGAACCATATTCAGCAAAATTGTAGAATTCTACATAATTTTGGAATAGAGAGGCCATTTGTTTCATGGCCCCAGGAATCCAGTACTTTCTTGAGGGTCTTCAGATTCTTCCTGTAGGTATCCGCTCCAATACCATGAACAAATTTGTTCTTCCCACTTTCTAGAATGGGAAGAATCTTTCTAGCTTCCTCTTTTCTTTCTGGAGTCCAACATTTGAATGCAGATAGAGAGTAAACACCCTCGCCATCATAGTATTCTCCACAGAGTGGATTTTCTTTCAGAGATTGAATCATCTTCGGAAAAGCAACGTCAGGAATAAATCCTTGCCTTATCAAGTAGCAGATATCTTTGATAGTAAGCTCATTTTCCGTCTTTAAAAGAATTTCTCGGTATTCTGCGGCTAAAGGGTCTTCTTCCACAGCCTTCCAAGAAGGTAGTGGCTCGTGACATTGTTCGGCTAGATTCTTTTTCTTTTTCATTCTTTCTTTCTCGTACTATTCCTTTATAAACCGCAACAGAAAATCGGTGATTCCGATAATGGTGAAGCCGTTAGCGTCTCTCATTTCAGGAATCGATTTATTGATGACGACGATTTTTTGAATTTGGTCGTTCAAAGCAATATAGGGCTTTAATTCTCTTTTCCTCGTTTCTTCACTAGAGATATCTTTGGCAATCTGCAGGTAATACATTCGAGGCCCTTTCGTCGCTAAGAAATCGATCTCATAGGTCTTTCGAACGCTTTCTTTGTCCTTATTCTTTTCGATTTTGTCGTAGGTTCCCACATTGACTGTGTATCTGTGATAAAGCAGTTCATTAAAGACGATATTTTCTAACATCTGACCTTCGTCCGGAAAAGCAAAATTGAGTCTTGCATTACGTAAGCCAGTATCGACAAAATAGTATTTTTTCAACGAGGAGATGATGTTCTTTCCTTTTACATCATAACGATTGGCTTCCCGGATGAGATGAGAGTCCTTAAAAGCATTGATATAGCTATTTACTGTATTAGCATCGATACTGTTTTTTGTTTTGGTCCGATAAGCATCTTTGAGTTTCTTTGCATTGATCAAGGTTCCAACACAAGTGGCTAAGATGTTGCAGAGTTCGTCTAACGCTTCGGACTTACGGAATTTATATCTTTCGATAATATCTTTAAAATAGGTAGTCTCAAAAAGGGAAATCAAGTATTCTCTTTTCTCTTCATCGGTATCTTTTAGAACGGCAAGAGGCATACCTCCATATATCATATAATCATTCAGAGCGTCATCCTTGTCCCCTTTTTTGTAATTATAGAATTCTTCAAAAGAGAGAGGAGCGATATTGATGTTTGTCGCTTTGTCCCGGAATTCCGTCTGAACATCGGTGGAGAGCATTTTTGAATTGCTCCCAGTAACATATAAGTCGATATATTTTTTCTTGGATATACTCAAAACGATCTTGGCAAAAGTAATCGTGTTTTCATCCTTCTCTTTGGCAAGTACATGCTTACCACCGGTTAAGGCTGGATTAAGAATTGGATAGACGTTCTGTATCTCATCGATAAAGATATAGTTCATCTCTTTGGGATCGCATATCTTGAGAACATGATCGTAGAGTGCAATAGGATCGTAATAAGAAAAGTTCTCTTCTTCATCGAGATCAATGACATGTATGTTCTCCTCTTTTATGCCTTGATCTAATAGATATTTCTTATATATCTCCGTCAGCAAATAGGATTTACCGCATCTTCTTATCCCGGTAATCACTTTTGGAAAGCCGTTCCCTCTGGATTTGATAAGCTTGTTTAAGTAAACGTTTCTCTCAATCATACTAATCACCATTTATGTAGAATTCTACATATTTACTGATTAGATTATATCAATCCTAGAGGCATAACGTCAACAATATATTCATAAAACATGTAGAATGCTACATATTTTATGAACAGAACTGTTCTGTGTTACTGCTTCATTTGCTATCAATAATATATGGTGGCAGAATTGAAAGAGATGGCAAACGCTAATTTCAATAATATCGATGAATTCATCGATGGTTTCACCAAGACGGATGCTTATGCCGTAAGTCTATATGATGGCATAATCTGGGGAATGGAATTTACCTATCATGGTAAATTTTATCGAGTGACAAGAGATCAGAGTGCGGATGATGAAACTTATGCTCTGATCTGCAAAAAGTTCCATAAACCGGTAAAACACTATATCGAGGTCTATCGTCTTCCCTGCGAAAATCATGGTGGAGACTATGAACTGACCCCAGATATCTATCTCGGTCTTTATGATGATGTGAATGATCTCTTGGATCATTGCATCATTGATGGGAAGACACTTCGGGAGATCATACCTTCCGAAGAAACCCGAATCACTAGTCTTGATTAGGAACGATTTCTATTCATCTAAATAAGTCGTCTAACGTAACAACACTCACGAAATCGCTTGAATAAATATTCTTTTTCAATCCGAAAGTACTGATAAATACATTCATAACACACTTCTTAGCAGAGACTTTCTTCTGTATGGATTCTCTCCGAGTGACTAAGGTCAGATGATAGTCTTTCGTAATTTCAAAAATTGGATAACAGAAATCAAGTGTTTTTTGAAGGAAATGTGATGACAGGAGGAACAGTCTTCTTTCCCATGGGAAAGAAGACTCCGCCGAGGAGC
>ONBI01000036.1 GCA_900316035.1 uncultured Eubacteriales bacterium | reverse complement strand
AAAGAGAAGCAGGACGATACCGGGAAGGTATCTGGGAAGACTCGACGAGAAGAAAGGCCTCATCCCCGCTTCGGCAAGGAAGGCGGTGAGGAAGCCCGAATACATCGCTCCTCTGGAATACGGAGCCAGCGAGCTTCTCGAAAGCCTCGGCTCCGACATGAGGGAGAAGCTCATCGAGTGTTTCGGAAAGGACGACGGCGATGCCATCATGGCCATAGGGAAGATAGGCCTCATCGACAAGGAACCGGAGAAGAGGATACATGCCGTCTATGAGACATCCTACGAGAAGATAAGGCATCCGGATCTTTCCCTGTCCGGTTCATCTGTTTCGAGGCTCACCGAAAGGATAGGGAAGGGCAGGAAATCGCAGATGGCTTTCATGAAGGCGTTCATAGGCGATGCGACCCACGTCATCTTCGACGGGACGAGGCTGGTTTGCTATTCGAAGGACATCTCCGATGCGCAGATCGGCTACAACCATTCGGGTATAAAGGATCCGCAGATCAACCTGATGTACTGTTTCTCGCTGAAGCCGGTGAAGATGCCGGTGTATTTCATGCCTTTCCCCGGAAACAGGCCCGACATCGCCAACATCCGGACAAGCCTGAAGGAACTCAATATCCGTGACGCCTATCTCATAGCCGACAAGGGATTCGCATGCGAGAGCAACCTGACGGCGATAAGACGGTGCGGGATGACGGCGCTTTGGCCGATCCGACGCGATTCCTCCCTCATAGACTATTCCTTCCTCGAGGGGAGAAGCCTCGTCGCCGCATTCGGCTCAAGCTTCTTCGCCTATCACGGAAGGACCGTATACTATAAGGTGATGCAGGAATACGAGGAGGCGGAGGAACCGGAGAAGAGGAAAAGGGGAAGACCCAAAAAGGATGAGGAGCCTCCGATGAAGAAGGTTCTGAAGGAACAGATCGTCCTCTACGTCGATTCCAGACTCTATGAGGATGAGATGGACACCTATACGATGGGGATAAACCTCAGGAGGGACGGTTTCACTCCGGAAGGATTGGCTTCAAGCGAAAAATACTTCGGAACCATAGCTTTGGCCATAGACAGGAAGGAAGATCCCATCGCCCAGTTCACCATGTACAAGGAAAGGGAGCTGATCGAGGACGGGAACAAGGCCTACAAGCATGTCCTTGACGACTTCGCCTCGAACAAGCAGTGCACCGACACCTACAACGGATGGCTGTTCCTCAACCATATCTCCCTGATGCTCTACTACCGGGTCTTCAATAAGATAAAGGAAAAGGGAAAGACGGATGAGATATCCGTCGAGGACGTGATGGACACGCTCAAGAGGGTAACAATATTCAAGGCCGACGAGGAATGGGTGAGGAAGGAACCGACGCTGAAGGAGCTGAAGAGCATCACGGAGATCTTCAAATAGCCCACCTATGCTGAAGAGTTACGGTATAATATTTCTAAGTAGACAAAAGGTGAGGTATTGAAAATGAAAAAGAGATTTCTGCTGATTCCGTTCCTCTGTTCTTTTATGATGCTTTCTGGATGCGGAGAGCAAAGACTTAAAGATTCTTCGTTCGGTGTTGCAAACTCTTCGGTCAGTGTTACAAACGGAAAAGACGGCAAGTCTGTTCTTACCGGCAAGGGAGCACCTACCTCTGAACTAGGGGAAGATGGTGACTCCTATATCAATCTTGATACGTATGATTTCTATGGAAAGTCCTCCGGGAAATGGACCAAGATTGGAAACCTCAAAGGTAGCAACGGCAAGTCTGCTTATGAGCTCTACATCGAAGCTTATCCAGAATACAAAGGAACGGAAAAGCAATGGTTAGATGATCTTGTAAACGGTCGCTTAGCAGATAAGAGAAAATATAAAACCATCTTTTATTTGAATGGAGAGGTTTATTCTCAGAGCGAAGTAAAAGAAGGAGACTATCTTGTCTTCCCAAGCACAGATCCATCCAAGACTGGATACACGTTTGATGGCTGGTATTTGGATTCTGCTTTCCAAGCAAAAGTTCCTTCCTATTATTCGGTAGAAGAAGATACTTTCTTATATGCAAAGATGGTTCCGCACACTTATACTTTGACTCTCCATTTCGAAGACGAAACCAAGGACTATTCTTATACGTATGGAGATCCTTTAACCAATCTCCCTGCTACCAGCAAGAAAGGTTATAGCTTCCTGGATTGGTATGTAGGTGAGAATCTAACAATGAAGATTGAAGATTACGTCTTTAATGACACGACTCTGAAATTAGATCTCTATCCGAAATATGCAAAGAATACTTATACGGCGACATTTCAAGGGATTGATGAATACGGATTAGCCGAATCCACCATCAACTTCGATGTAGATAACAGAACGATCACACTTCCTTCCTTTGAAAAGGACAATCATGCTGTTGTAGCTTGGCGTGTAAATTACAACGAATATTCTCCGAACGAAACGCTGGATGTATCCACCCTTTTCACTTATTCGGATTGGAGTAATCTCACTTTCGCGCCTGTCTATGGAACCTATGGTTTGCCATCGGATTATGACATCAAAGAAGATGATTATGGTCGTTATGCTATAACCAAATACAAAGGCAGCGACATCGATGTTACGATTCCTGACTACATCAAAGAAGAGGATGGAACCTATCATCATGTGACGGTGATTGAAAAAGATGCCTTCAAGAATTCAACGGTTCAATTCCTCACACTCTCTAGCAGCATCAACACGTTAAAAGCGGAATCTCTTTCTTATGCAACAAGCCTAGAGAAGATTACGATTCCTTCTACGGTATACACGGTCGAAAACAATATTTTCTTGGGCGATACAAGTTTAACAGAGGTCGTTTATCAGACTTCCGCTTATCCTCAAAGCGGTTCTTTATTCAAGTTAGACAACCTGAAGAAAGTGACTTTTGATACCTATAGTGTGCCAGGACGTGCCTGTGCCGGCTGCACGAACCTAGAAGAAATTGTTCTCACTGAAAAAGTAACTAGTCTCGGAGGCTATTGCTTCTCAGATTGCAGTAATGTCAAAGATATCGTCCTTCCTTCTAGTTTGAATAGTACAGGATTCTATTCGTTTTTGAATTCTGGAATCACACGTCTCGTCATTCCAGACGGAATCTCAAGTATCTCCACTTCCTTCCGCGATTGCCACAATTTGGAATACGTAGTTCTTCCGAAATCCGTAATGTCGATTACGGTCCAAGCGTTCTGTTGCGATAGCGGGTATAAGACTTTCTATAAAGGAACGTCGGATGAATTCAAATCCATAGCTATTGATTCCGATAGTACTTCCATTGCCGATGACGTCTATTATTACTCCAATAGGGAACCGACGGACGATGGAAAATACTGGCACTATGTCGACAACGAGCCCACTGTTTGGACAAAGTCATCGACTACGGATAATGACGATACGAAATAAACTTAGTCCAGATTGACAAAACAAACGCCTCTCCCATATGACTTTGAGAGAGGCACTTTTCACTTCACTCTTACTTCATTCTCTACTTCACTGTTACTTCATTGTCTCAGTGAAGTAACTTCAATGTCTATCGGATATGGACTAAAGAAAGATTCGTAGTATAAAGGGTTCTGTTTCCTTGCTTGTTCATCAAAAGGAAATCCTGAGAAGCAAGATTTCGGATGATAGAACGGAAGAAGCTGGAAGGAGAAACTTCGCAATGCTTGGCTATGTCGGCAATACTTTTGGAAGTGTTCAGACAATAGGCAAGTACTCTATTATCGAAACGGGAAGGATTCTCTATCTTGGATAAAAGAACTAATTCATCTTCCAAAAAATCAACGCCTTCTTCATAATTGAGATCCGGAAGCACAAGAGAAAATTGCCCGTCTTTAGAAAAGAGATACGGCTTATGAGAAAGGTCCGCGTTCTGATAATCCTGGGCGATCTTTTCTAACCCTGTTCCTTTTGCTTCCATCGCTCCTGCTAAGATGAAACAGGAACAGATGAGTTCATTTCGTCTGCGAGAGATAAAAGAAGTGAAATCGTGCGTGTATTTCATCTCTCCGACCATGAATAAATCTCCAGGAGAAGAAATCACAAGACGATTGACAAAAAGGTCGATGGAAATCTGAGTGTTTTCCATGAAATAGTTCCTGTGGGCAAGAGCATTGATGACGCCTTCAAAAACAGAACGAATAGGGTACGATTTAATAACGATATGAGAAGTTTCTTTCTTGATTATCTTTTCTAAATCCCGTGGTTGAATAAAATCCATGATAAAGCGATAGTCTTGTATCAAGCTTCCCTGAAATGTCTGGGAAGAGATAAAGGCATCTTCGCCTTTTGTTTTTCCGGAATAAACCGAGCAGACCACTTTTGTGTTCTGGTCTTTGCAACGATTGGAGAAAAGATATGAACCTTCGTAAAGATTCTTCTTGTCATCGAAGAAGGGAAGAGATGCCAGTTCTTTGAAAGTAGGTTTCTTCTGAGAATTCTCCTCACAGAATTGGAAATATTCCGTGAAATCTTCTTCCCGATATTCTTTATCTGTCACAACCTGATCAAAGCTTTTTTGCTGGCTCATCAGGAACATTCTTTTTAATTCTTCTTGGTTTGCAAGGCTGGTATAACCATCTCTACGAAGAAAGACAGAACTGAAACCTCCATAATGCAAAAGAAGAGGCTTTGAAGAAGATTCATGGACCTCAATCTTAAGAACATAGAGCTCTTTATCTCGAATCCGATAAGGAATCGGCTGGATTGTGAGTTCAGGAAGGATTTCCATATGTTCTTTTAGGCAATGAAGAAAGAAGGCTTTTTCTTCCGAGGTCTGTTCTTTGCTAAGACCAATACGCTTTGCCGTTTTATCTCCGACACCAACATAGAGAAAACCACCTTTGGTGTTAGCAAAACCGTTGACGTCTTTCAGCCATCCGCTTGGATCTTTTCTATCAAGTCGAGTCAACAATTTCACTCGGCTATTTTGGAGGATTAAACTCGCATCAATATCCTGCAATTCCATAATCCGTAACTGCAATAATTTTCCTTTTCTTACCTTCTCTTGTCAACTTCAAAGTCACCATCGAAAAGATAAAAGAAACCATCCTCTTTCTCTAAGGAAAATTCATAAAACAAACTATCGTTTTCACTTTGTTGAACGATATAATAAGGTCGTTTTCCATATGAAACGCAAGACCACAAAAGAAATCATCAAAGAGACTTTCCTCCATCAGCTCTCGGTGATGCCTCTAAGCAAAGTCACCGTGAAGGGAATCGTCGAAGAAACCGAGATCAACCGGAATACTTTCTATTACTATTATCCCGATATCTACGCGATTCTCGAAGAGCTCCTGCAGGAAAGCTTAGATAAAATCATCGCCGAATACGATGAGACGAAATCCTGGGAGGAATCCTTCCATCTTGCGATTTCTTTTGTCGTTGAAAACCCAAAAGCCATATACCATATCTACTACTCAGTGAGCCGAGATAAACTGGAAAAATATATTCTCTCCGTAGCCGAAAACGTCCTCAACCGTTTCCTCAAAGTCATCAAACCGGAATTGAAAGCAAAAGAAGAAGATAGAAAACTATTAGCTCATTTCTATTCCTGTGCACTGGCCCAAATCGTCCTTACCTGGATTGCCGGTGGTATGAAAGAAGATCCGGACCAGATGATCGACCGCATCGGCTTCTTGATGGATGGGAGCATCGAAGAAGCTCTTTCCCGCAGCGAAAAAGAGAATCTCAAAGAGCATCCGGAGCTAGAGAAAAAAGAAGGAAATTAGGCACTTGAAGCTCGGTGACTGAAAAACAGACACCGAGCTTTTTCTGTCCGTAACGATTCCGAAAACAGCTTTTTATAATCGGGTCAAAAGGGGGTTAATTCCAAAATGGATTACCACATTAAATCAAAAGATCCGAGACTGAAATTCTATTCCGGCGATTGTGACGCTCTTATCCACACCCGCAAACCAAAGGGTATCGACGATAAGAGAGCTTACCTGATCGGTTCAGGCTTAGCTTCTCTCTGTGCGGCCGTTCTGATGATCCGTGATGCCCATATGGACGGAAGCAAGATTACTTTCTTAGAGCAACTTCCTAGACCGGGCGGATGCTTGGATGGCAGAGTCATGGAGAACATCGGCTATGTCGCCCGCGGTGGACGTGAAATCGGCCATCACTTCGAAGTTCTCTGGGATATCTGGTCAAGTGTTCCTTCCTATGAGGATCCGAATGTCTCCATTCTCGATCATCTCTATTACATCAATAAGGATGATCCAAACTTCTCCAAATGCCGTATCACGACCGACAGAGGAAAACGTTACGATAACGGTAAGTTCAACCTCGGTCAGGACTTAGCGTTGGAACTTGGTAACTTCCTGATGATGAGCGATGAATCTTTACAGGATAAATCGATTGAGGATGTCTTCTCCGATAAACTTCTCAACTCCGATTTCTGGTGCTATTGGAGAACCATGTTTGCCTTCGAGAACTGGCACTCGGCTCTTGAGATGAAGCTCTATATGAACCGCTTCATCCATCATGTCGGTGGCTTAGCGGACTTATCTTCGCTTCAGTTCACCCGTCGTGATCAGTACACCGATGTCGTTCTGCCGATGATCAACTACTGCAAGGCCCATGGCTGCAAGTTCCAGTACAACGTCACGGTCACGAATGTCGAATTCAACATTACAGACCACAAGAAAGTTGCTACTAAGATTGTTGCCCATGATGCCGATGGAAACGATTGCTCGATTCCACTTAGTGAAAACGATCTTGTCTACATTACCAACGGCTCCATGACCGAGTCCTCCACTTACGGAAGTCAGGATAAACCGGCTCCGTTTGAACCGAAGCTCGGCGGTTGCTGGGAGATGTGGAAAAACATCGCCAAGCAGTCTCCGGAATTCGGTCATCCGGAGAAGTTCTGCTCGACTCCGGAACAGTCAAACTGGGAATCCTGCACCATCACGGTTCACGATCCTAGAATCGTCAAGCTCATCACGGATATCACCCAGAGAACTCCGTATGGCGGACATATCTGCACCGGTGGTATTGTCACGGCTAAGGATTCCAACTGGCTTGCTTCCTGGACGATCAACCGTCAGGAACAGTATTACGGCCAGCCGAAGGATGATGTTGAAGTCTGGTTCTACGGGCTCTTCTCCGATAAACCGGGTAACTATGTTAAGAAGACGATGCGTGAATGCACCGGCAAAGAGATCACCGAAGAGTGGCTTTACCATATTGGTGCTCCGCTCGATCAGATCGAAGAGCTTGCCGATACCTGCCATGCCATCCCGGCGATGATGCCTTTCATCACCTCGATGTTCATGCCTCGTGCTTTCGGTGATCGTCCGTATGTCGTTCCGAAGGATGCCGTCAACTTCGCTTTCTTAGGTCAGTTTGCCGAGACTTTGGATGAACCTGGTAGAGATACCGTCTTCACCACCGAATATTCCGGCCGTACCGCGATGGAAGCCGTCTATATTCTCTGTGGTGTCGAAAGAGCGGTTCCGGAAGTCTTCGCTTCCCGCTACGATGTCCGTTATCTTCTCAATGGTGCCAGTGAACTTCTCGATGGCCAGAAGCCGGATATCAAGCTTCCGGCTTTGGTCAAGCATCAGATTGCTAAGAAGATCAAAGGTACCGATGTCGAATTGCTGCTGAAGGAATACAACATCATCTAGTCGACTCAGGAAAGGTCGAGGGGAACTTAAGAATCTCTTAGGTTCCCCTCTTTATCAAAAATGAAAGATATCCAGGAACTTGAAGAGGAGCGGAGAAAGTTATCGTGTGGCTTGAAGAAGGAGAAAGAAGAGAGTTCTTCATTCTTTTCAGAAAAGAAAACAGAGGAAAATTCTCCGTCTCCTTCTCCGTTACTAAAAGCCTATTCTTCCTATATCGAGGGAGAGAGAAAGAAGGCCAGGGAAGAACTGAAGAACTACCGCCTTCGTATCGCTTACGAAGAGATGTTCCTTTTTGTTGACCGAGAAAAAGCATCCAAAGAGAGCATCAACGGAGAACGGGTCAGCAACGAGAGAACAAGGAAGCACGTTCTTGCTGTTCAGGCTATCGAAAAAGAAATCGAAGAGAAGAGAAAAATTCTCCCTGATTTCGATTATGTTCTCAAGGAAGAAAAACTTTCTCAGGATATCTATAACGAACGTCATCATCGTTTAGTCGAAGTTCCTTATGTGGAAGAAGCCAAGAAAGAAATCGAGTTCTCTTTAGAGAATGCGATTCCGGTTTTCTTAGTCGGTCATTTAGGAAGCGGTAAGACCGAATTAGCCAAAGAAGCGGCTTCGGATTTCCTTTTCAAGCGAAATCTCAATCAGGCCTTAGCTAATGAGATGGAGTCTTGGTATAAGAAAAATCCGAAAGCCGATAAAGAAAAGTGTTTTTCTCATTTTTCCCGCGTTTATTCTTCTATTTACGACAAAGTATCACAGATGGATACCCGTCCATACTTTATCGCCGGTTCCCGCAATCTGACCGCGGAGGATATGTTCTCGGAGAAGACGCTGAAGCTTACAAGAGCGGTAGACGGCAAAGATGAACTAGAAGAACTCAACGCCCTTATTGAACGCTACACGAAATGGCTGAAAGATAACAAAGAAAGATTAGAGAAGCTTCCGCAGGATGAGAAGATTGATTTGATGACGGCTACTTGGAAGACCTTCTCTTCCTTAGCCATCAGCTCCTCTTCCGCTTTCGGTACCACGGTAGAAAAGATCGATAAGGAAGTCCTCAAAGCGATGAAAGAAGGAAGACCGGTCATCATCGATGAACTCAATACGATCGCGATGTCTAACCTCATCGCGTTAAATGACGTCTTACAGCAGAAGCCCGGGACTACCGCTTATGTAACAGGTGTCGGTCCTGTAACCATCCAGCCTGGTTTTGCTTTGATCGGTACAGGTAACTTATCTACGGGTTCGGTTTCCTATGAAGGAACGAATACTCTTAATCCTGCTTTCAAATCCCGCTTCACCACTATCGTCTATGACTATGCTCCGCAGTCAATCACCGGTTCTTTAAAAGAGCAAAGTCATCCGGAAAACAATGAATTGTTCCGTCTATTGATCGATCATCTTCTCGATGAAGAAGGAAATCTTACTTTGCCGGGAGGAAGAAAGACGGTCCAGCAGATTTTCGCTTTAGCAGAACTTGGAAAAGCGAGCGAGAATCTCTTTGAAGGAAAAGCGGAACATACTTCGGATGGTGATGTTCCTACTCTCAACGAATCGGTTCTTTCCATCCGTAATCTCTTCCATGTTCTTGATCACTATAACCACGGGGAAGAAGAGGATCTTTCGATGGCTCTTTGGAAAGGTTTCCTTTCTTCCGTCACCGATGCCGATGATCGAAATCTTCTGCTCTCTTTAGCCTTGCGTTATGGTTTCTTCCCGAAAGAGGAAGGCTGGTCTGTCGAAGCAAGAGCCAAAGGAGAAGGAATCCAGGATTATGAAGATATCCGGAAGGTTCCTTATGGCTATCCTTTTGAAAAGGCGGAGACTCTGAGTAAAGAAGAAGTTATCTATCTCTTGTTCGGAGAAGGTCCGAAGAGAACTTCCCTTCCTTTAGAACTTGAAAAGGAGATTGAGCTTTCTTCCTATGACGATAAGACGAGAGAAGAAGCCGAATCTCTAGAAGAAAGAATCACGGATTTAGAAAAAGGAGAAGCTCTCCTTTCTTCCTTACAAGATGCCGATAAAAAAGAAGAATGATTCTTTTCAGGAGGAGTTAACCGAAGTCCGCTCTCTCTTCTCTAAGGAACTGATGAGCGGTTCTTTTTCTAACGACCTCTATCAACGGTTAGAGAAACTAGAAAACGAAGAAAAAGAAAGACTGAAAGATGCTCTTCCTGCTTTTCGTAAGCAAAGACTCAACAGCGATAGTTTCCAAGCAAAGCTCACTATCCTAGTCAAAGAAGGAAACAAGATTACAGAGACTGACTTAGATTCCAGCGTAAAAGAGAAGCTAGAAAAACTTTCTCTTTCCGAAGAGATTCCTCAACCGGAAGGAAAGATAAGCGATTCTCTTTCGTATTCTTTTGAGGATAACAGACTCACTCTTCAGGAAGAAAACGGCAAGAAAGAATTCACTTTTTCCGATTCTATCTACGCCTTCTATTCTTCCTTCTGTTGCGGTTACGTTTTCTGTGAAGACGGAAAAGTTTTCTATCTTGAGAAAGACGGAGAATGGTTGAAGAAAGATAAGGAGATTCTAGCCGATATCTTCCTACAGAAAGGAATCATAGAAAAAAAGGATACGTCTCTATTATTCCTTGATGGAGATAACAACTATTGTTCGATAACTACAAACCGTCTTTCTTCAGTCGATGATCTTTTCAAGGAGGAGAAGTGAGTATGCCAGTGACCGATTGGGAACTTTTCCTCAAGAAGGAAGAGAATAATCTTCTTCTCTTCAGTGAAGACTCCACTCTCCGTTATCTTCCTAGTGAGACAAAGCAATTCCGTTTCCTTCCGAAGGAAGGATTGCTTCTTCTTCCGAAAGATTATTTTGAAAAAGAAAACTATGAAGAAGACGAAGTCCTCTTCACGATTTTCTCTGCTCTTGCTTTCTATCCGGATTGGAAAAAGAATCCGGAAAGTTATCTTCATCGCCTAGATCGATTCCAGAAGGAAGAAAACGAAATCTATCAGCTCTTAGAAAGAAAAGTACGTTACTATCAAGTCGAGAACGAGGAAGCTTATTCTCCGAAAGTTCTGAAAGCCTATATCGAACGGGAACTGAATTGTTTTCTCAAAGCTATCGATTCTTATTACAGTCTTTTAAGAGTAGAAGCCTTATGGCCTCAGTTTGCCTCGTCGGAAGAAAGAAGCCGAATCGAAGATTTATTGAGAAGAGAAAAAGTCTTCGAGGATCTTCCTAGTATTTCTCATACCTACCGAGGTTATGGGATATCCTTCCTTTATTCGGAATTTGAATCCTATAAGAACATTCCTTCTCTCCGCATAAGAAGGAAACTCACCGAACGGGTTTTAGGAATCAAACGATTATCCTTAGCAAAGAAGATCATGACGAAGCAGGTTGTCGAAGAAGCCCCGCTAGAAGAAAGAGACCGTTTCTTAAAGACTTTCCTCCTTCCTCCCTTCCTTTCCTTATGGAAGAAAGATATCTCCCGTATGGTGATGGCTCATCAGAACGGGAAAGAGCAGACAAACAGCAAGAATCCTCTTCAGGAAGAAAACGAAGAAGAATCCCCCATGCAGAATCCAGAAGATGAAAAGAAGGCTCTGGCTGCTTTAGCCGAAGAAAAGAAAGAAAGAAGAACAAAACTACAAAAGGCACTCAACGGAGAAAAAGACCTGAAAGCTCTCGGTTTTGAAGAAGATGCCATCGCAATTTTCCACCACTATGAAACTATAGTCTCCAAAGAAAGAGAAGAGATGAAGAAATACTGGGCGAAACTCATAGGAGAAAGCTATCAAGAAGTATTGCTCCGTAAACCGGATATGACCAAAGGAAGACTCGATCCCGATAGCCTTATCCATCACTATCCTTCCTTTGTGGAAGCCGAAAGAAAAGCAAACTATAAGAATCTCCCTGTCTTTGAAGAAGAAGAATGGACCAAGAAAGATAAGGTCTTACCGAAGACCATCGATCTATCCTTCGTCATCGATAATTCCGGATCGATGAAATCTGGAAAGATCGAGTATGCCAGAAAGGCATTAGCAATCGTTCTTCTTTCCCTAGAGGATTTCCGTTTAGCTCTTGAGAAGAATGCAGAAAAAACTCATCAGAAGACCGAATTAAGAGTAGAAACCTACTTATTCGGAACCAAATCCAAGCAGGTTCTCTCTTTTACCGATAAAGGCGAAAAGAGAGAAAAAGGAATCATCAATTCCATTGTCACTCTCGATGGTTCCATGGGTTCCACTAACGATGGTGCCTGCCTGAAAGGAATACTGGATAGCATCACTCCTATCGAAAGAGAAGAGATTCGAAAAGGAAAGAAGACCAAGATGATCTTCGAGATCACCGACGGTGCTTCTTCTCTCGCCGGTACCACGAAGAAAACGGTAGAGGAACTGACGAAAAAAGGAGCCTATCTCCAAGCGATTGAAATCGGTCCGAAAGATAAAGATGCGGAAGAGACTTTCCAGTTCATCTTCGGCGAAAAAGGAACTCTCTTAGGAGAGGATTTAGCTTCTTTACCCACTCTTCTCATCCATAAAGTCCAAACTGGATTAGAAAGCATTTTCCGTAGCAAAGAATAAAGAAACTTCCATCATTTCATTCAGATTGGTTATTTCTTTAAACATCGGAATTGAAAAAAGTTCCTTGAGCCAATAACCCAAAGAACTTTTTTGTCTGTTGTTATTTCTTATTCCTGATAATCACCTAAGACACGGGCGAATTCCTGCGCGGGATTCGAACTAGCGAAATCCCATCCATAAGGTTTGAACTCTCCCGAGAAAACATCTTCGTAGAGTTCCCCGGCATTCCCTTCAAAAGCGACCTCGGGATCCTCTTCTTTGGAGGAATAGACAAAGAAGGGCATCACATGAAGATAAGCAATCGAAGAATATTCTTTCTGCTTCTCTAACCAAGGAAGATCCTGGAGGAATTCTCTCTCTTTGGTCTTCGAAGAGAAGAGAGCAAGGATTACTTCTTCCGGATAAAGAGGTTTCTCTTTGACTTCGAGTACTTCATAACCAAGAGCAGAAAGAGCTTCTTCTACTTTCTTTGCATTCTCTTTCTCACTCTTCGGATAAGCGACCTGTAATCTCATTCTACTTACCCTGATACTTCTTGACAGCATCGACTAAATAATCAGCTAAGACATCAACACCCTGATTCGCTTTGACCGAAACCGGGAAGAACTTCGCGTCCGGATTCAGCTTGAGAATCGATTTCTCCGCCTTGTTGACATCAAAATCAAAGACAATCTTCGCATCCATCTTCGTGAAGACAAAGATATCGCCCTTGCGGAACATAAGCGGATACTTCAGAGGCTTATCGTCTCCTTCCGGAATCGAAAGGATGACAAACTTCAAAGTGGCACCGGTATCAAACTCCGCCGGGCAGACAAGGTTACCGATATTTTCAAGGAAGACAAGATCCAGTCCGTCATCTCCTAAGAAATCCATGCCTTCATCGACCATCTTGGCATCCAGATGGCATTCGCCGGAAGTATGAAGCTGAATCGTCTTAACACCGGTCTTGGATTCCACGGTAGCTGCATCAACCGTAGCATCCATATCGGCTTCGATAACACCAATCTTGAGTTTATCCTTCAGGCGATTGATCAGATCGACAAGCAATGTCGTCTTGCCGCTACCCGGACTAGACATGACATTGACTAAGAAGACACCTTTCTCTTTCAGCTTTTTACGTAAAGCATCGGCTCTGGCATCGTTGTTGGCAAGAACCGACTGCTTCACCTTGATAACACGCATCGTTTCCATAAGAGCACCTCTTTCCTTTCACTATTTTAGAGGATTCTACGTAAGGATGGGGAAGGAAGCATAAAGAAAGGACTATACGTTGAAAAAATATCAGGCAAATCCCACTTGAAGTGATTTCTTGTAGCGGAATAATCCTAGTGCAATGAGCTGACTTCACCAATTGTGATGAGGCTGGGGTACCGGGCCTGCCTAGTACCCTTTTTCTATTCGTTTTGCTTTATCTTCGCCCTGCGTTACAATAACTTTGCTGT
The DNA here is from genome assembly GCA_900316035.1 of uncultured Eubacteriales bacterium. GTDB lineage: Bacteria > Bacillota_I > Bacilli_A > RFN20 > CAG-288 > Enterosoma. The sequence continues at coordinate 5,043 of ONBI01000036.1, read as the reverse complement.
TAAGATGAATGAGAGGAAAGTTATGAAGCTTATCATTTCCGATTTCTTCGGAGTAGTCATCGATGAAGATGGTCCTTCCTATTTCAAGAACTATCTCAACGAACCGAATCATGAAATCGCCGACAAGTTTTTTACCCATGGAGATAGCGGTGAGATGAATATGGATGAAGTCATCCATATGATCGCAACACATTATTCTGTCGATGAAACCTTCCTTCACAACTATATCTATAACCATCCTTCGTTCCATAAAGAGTATGCCGAAGAACTGAGGAAAAAGAAGAAAGAAGGTTTTAAGGTCGTTCTTCTTTCCAATGCTCCGGAAGGAATCGTCGAATACTTCATTAAGAAGTTCCATGCCGAGGATCTTTTTGAAAAACTCTATATTTCTTATGCCACCAAGAAGCTGAAGCCTCATGCCGATGCTTTCCAGATGGTCTTAAACGATTACCACGTAAAACCGGAGGAAGCCGTGTTCATCGACGACAATAAAAAGAACGTCGATGCCGCGAGTAGGCTCGGTCTCAACATCATTCAGTATCAAGAAGAAAAAGACGTTGTTACTCAGTTAGAAGCTCTGAAATAAGAAAAAGTTGTTAAGAAAGAAATATCCGGATTCTCTAAGAAAGAACCCGGATATTTTTTTACTTCTTCTCACCTAGAATAAAATAGAAAACTTTTCCTTCCTCGGCCTTTTGAATACGGAAGAAATCCATGAAGTATTTACTTTCTTCTTTCGGCTCCTGAAGAACACGGGAAAGAGAACCGGTATGCTTGTGACAGATAGAAAGCTGATCTCTTCCTAAGGAATGAAGAACAGCGAAATGCCCACCTTTTTTCAGCACTCTTGCTAAAGCTATGGAGAGCTTCTTCGGTTCCAGGAAATGCGGGTAGGCATTATAGATAACTGCAAAATCAAAAGAAGAATCTTCAAAAGGATACGTAAGAAAATCGCCTTCGATAAAAGAAATATCCTTTACCCCTTCATACTTCTTCTTCGCCCGTAATATCATCTCATCCGAAAGATCGATACCAATGACAGGAGTATCGGTAAGCTTATAAAGGGACCCTGTGATAACACCTGTTCCACAGGCGATATCAAGGACATTCTCTCCTTTTTGAATTCCTAATTGCTGAAGGAGCCCGTCTCTTCTCGCTTCCGGAATGACCTCTTCTTCATCCCAGTGCGGAGCTAAAGAATCGAAGAACTGCTTCATCTGTTCTCTACCATTATTTTTCATGCTGTATATTTCGTTAAAAAGTTAACCGTATCGATCTTCTGATAACCGCCGTAAGAATACTTATAGGCATTGATCTTTGTCGTCAGATCCTGACCTAAGAACTTCGTTGTGATCTCACTTAACTTAGTGTTCATATCAAGAGAAGAGAAAACAGAAGGATAAACGGATTTCGCTGCGAAGTAGGTATTCGCTAACATCAGTTCCATATTGGTGTAATAGGCGTTATAGGCAAGCTGCAGATAGACTTCCCCGTTCTTCCAAGCTTTGACATTTGCAAAGAGAGAAGGGTTCTCTTTGACCTTAGGGATAATGTTCTTCATCGCTGCCGAATCGAGAATCATGACATCCATCGAAGGGGCAAGCTCTTCGAATTTTTCGGTTTCCAGTTTCTGAACGCCGGTGCTTGAAAGGCCGCTAGAAGCAGCAATATTGGTGATATTAGCAACATTGAAACAAGGATAGGCATTCGAAGTCATCAGGTGATCGGTAGTTCCCCAGTTTCCTAATCCGCAGATATAGACTTTCGGTTTATCGGTGATATTTTTGGTCTTATCCTGAATCTCTTTCTTGCAGGAATCGATATAGTCCAGAATTTCGTTAGCTCTCTCCTCTTTATGGAAAACTTTTCCTAAAAGCGTGAAGGAAGCTTTGGTCTTATCGTCAAAAACACCTTTTGTTCCGAAAGATAGAGTGATAACCGGAACACCGATCTGAGTAGATAAGGCATTGGCTTTATCGACATCCTCGTATTCGCTGACGATGATATCCGGAGCACAGGCTAAGATCTTTTCCGGTTCGGCCGCCTGCGCCTGTGGACCGCCGACACCGCAGGAAGGAAGCTTCTTAAATTCTTCTTCATGAGCGATGAGGTAAGGTCTCGCAACGCCGTCGAACATCTTGGGACGAGTCGTAAGAAGTGTGTTATCGATATCTTCGACACCGGCTAATAAAGCAGTGTCTCCGATATAGGTATACATTCTTAAGGCACCGGCACCGATGCAGACGACTTTCTTATAGGTTCCAGGTTTGACTTCGACTTTTCTTCCGTTGACATCCGTGACTTCGATAAGAGAAACGGAGGAGGAAGAATCGGAAGTTTTGGCCGTAGAACAGGAAGCAAGAAGTGCAATCGGAAGCAGGAGAAGATTAATCTTTTTCATTTTGGTGTTGTCCTTTCGCTAGGAAATGGTCGACTAAGAAGTGGAATCTACTATCGTCTTTATCGATGTCGTAAGTCGTCAGGATATCCTCTATTGTCACTTCTTCTTTTGTCTTATCGGCAAGAAGATGTCCTTTCTTCAAAAAGAGGAACCGATCTCCTACGTTCAACGCAAACCTCACATCGTGGATTGAAAGAAGAACGGAGACGTTGCTCTTTTTCGCTAAGGTAGCTATTTCATCGAGAACCAATATCTGATTCTTCAGGTCGAGGTTAGCAATCGGTTCATCACAGAGAATCAGTTTCGGATGAAGGACTAAAGCTCTGGCGATAGCGACTTTCTGCCTTTCTCCACCGGAGAGTTCTTCGGTGTTCCGCATCGCTAAGTCTTCAAGGGAGAGAAGTTTAAGAACCGAGAGCACTTCTTCCTGATCTTCTTTGCTCTCCTGGATTCCGAAATGAGGAAGTCTTCCAAGAAGAACAGCATCGTAGACTGTAAGAGAGCCGAAAGAGATCTGTTGAGGAATATAGGCGATATCTCTCGCTCTTTCTCGGCTTGGTAAGGAAGAAAGTTCTTTTCCATCCAGTTGAATGCTCCCTTTGCTTGGAATCAATCCAAGCATCGCCTTGAAGAGGGTTGTTTTGCCAGCTCCGTTTGCTCCTAATAAAGCTCCCACGTTAGAAGAAGGAAGAGAGAAAGAGATATCTTCAATCGTAGGTTTTCCTTTTTTGGAATAAGAAGCCGATAGATTCTTGATCTCGATCATTCTTCTTTTCCTCCTTTGGTGGTAAAGAGGATTCCAAGGAAGAAAGGAGCACCTATTAAAGCCGTGATAGCTCCGACCGGAAGAGAAGCGCCTCTTCCGATCGTTCTGGCAAACGTATCGCTGAGAACCAGAAGAATCGAACCGGAGAAGAAACTGGCCGGAACAAGAATCCGATGGTCGCTTCCTAAGAAACGCTTCATCAGATGAGGACAGATGATACCGACAAACCCGATGATACCGAAGAAAGAAACCACTAAAGCGGTAATCAAAGAAGCATAGAGAAGAGAAAAGAAACGAAGAAGCTTCACTTTCACGCCTAAGCTTTCTGCATAGGAATCTCCGGAAAGAAGAGCGTTATAACGCCAAGATAGAAGATAGAAAGCAATCAAACCGATAAGAACGACAATCACAAGAAGCAGATCTCCGGTCCAGGTAGCTCTTGAAAGATCTCCGAAACTCCACATCACCATCGCGCTCAATCCGATATCGGTAGCAAAGTATTCCAGTAAGGTAGTACCGGCATTCCAGATGACACCTAAAGCAATACCGGCTAAGACAAGAGCGCTCGGAGAGAATCCTTTGATTCTCCCTAAAGCTAAGATCAGAAGAGTGCTTCCGGCCGAAAACAGAAACGCCATCAAAGAGACAACATAGGGGTTATAAGTAGAAAAGACAGCACTCGTGTTGCTACCGAAAGAAGCAGAACCACCGGCAAGAAGAATCATTGCCAGGTTCGCTCCGAAAACTGCAGCCTGAGAGACACCCAAAGTGGAAGGAGAAGCCATGATGTTCCCTAAAGTGGTCTGCATGATAAGGCCGGAGATGGCTAACCCTGCTCCAGCAAAGAAAGCGGCTAATAGACGCGGAAGACGGATCTGCTGCATGATGCGGATTGTCGCATTTTCTCCGGAACCGAAAAGACCAAAGAACATATCCGAAAAAGAAAGGGAAGCGGAACCGACAAACAGGGAAAAGAAAAAGAGCACCAGCGAAAGCAGGAGCAGACAGAGAAGGACGATAAGTTTCTTTTTCCTATCTTTCTGATAGACGACTTTGACGTTCCGTTCCATAAAAGCCTCAACATATTACCATAGAGTATTGTTATCGTACAATATATATAATTTAATACGATAACTATTGGAAACTAATCGGATGTTCTGTACAATAATGTTCAGAAATAACGGAGGTTTGTTTGGAACCATGGATGCGAGAATCGAAAAGACCAAAGCCAGCCTGAAAGTCGCCTTACAGGAAGTCCTATCCGAAAACCCGAAAGGGAAGATACGTGTCGAAGACCTCCTGGAAAAAGCGCATATTTCCCGTTCGACTTTCTATTGTCACTACAAGACCATCGATGATCTGGTTTCCTCCGTCTCCGAAGATATTTTTCATCATGTCTTTTCCCATTCTCTCAAGAGCGAAAAAGGTCATGATTTCTCCAACACTTCTATCTTTGATACCGGTAATCTCATCACCCATATCCTTTATCATCTCAAAGAAGAGAAGAATCTGATCCGGGCTATCACCCGTTCGCAATACGCTTCTCTTTTCAACGCCAAGTTTCGCGAAGAGTTCAAGCCTATCGCTTCCACTCTTTCCGCTGCCAATCCCAAACCGGATATTCCTCTCTCTTTAGCCGAAGAAGCCGTTACGGAAGCTTTCCTTCTTACGGTTGCCTATTGGGAACAAGAAGACTTCCTCGATACTCCGGAAACCATCTCGGCTATCTATTTCTGCCTCATACGGTGAAACTTTCCGTGCCAGATAAAAAAAGAGCATGTCATTGTTCAGTGATTTTGTCCCTATATCTTCATGTGTCTCCAAGGATGCTCAGATGATGGCTTATGTTGTTTCTCCGATGCAGGAACAGGACCTT
>ONBI01000054.1 GCA_900316035.1 uncultured Eubacteriales bacterium | reverse complement strand
AAGAGTTTCTTCAGTCCGGTGGTCGCCAGTTTCTCGCAGGCATCCTGCAACAGGCGCATACCGATCAAAAGGCATCCTAAGCCACCGCAAAGAAGGAGGACAATGCCAGCTATCGTAGGAGAAGAACTTGCCGTCTCAGCTAAGAAAGCAGGTTGCATATGTTTTACGTAGTCCTGGAAGAGAACTTCCTTTCGGTTCCCATTGTAAAGGTTGTTTCAAGGTTTTGTAAATGCTTGAAACGAGGATATCCCTATGAAAGGGGTTACTTAAGCTCAGGCGATCGAATTAAAGATGGCTTCGCAGGTAGTTAAGTAGGCTTGGCTCTTGCTTTCTAACATATAGACGTTCTTCGAGCGATAAAGCGGATTGAGGTACATCGGATACTGCGCTAAGAAGTCTTTTAAGGAAAGGGAACGCTCGTCTCCTGCTTTTCCGTAATAGTATTCTCCCTTTTCCGCTTCTTCTTCAAAGCGGGTATTGACGGCCTTTAAGGTCGGAGAATAACCGACCGTACGGGCGTTCTGATAGGCGTGATCCGGATTCATCATGAAGTTGATGAAGGCGTTAGCAAGACGGGGATTCTGACTGGTCTTAGGAATGACCAAGGAATCGAAGAAGGCGGCGGTGGTTTCCGGGACCGAGACCGAGAAAGTGATATCGTCTTTGGACTGGCTATAGACAAGATAGAGGGTATCGAAGAAATCGCCTAACTGGCTATAGCAGAGATCGAGTTCCGAGATAGCGACATTACGTTTCAGGGAATCGTTTCCGAACTCGTTGAAACGGACTTCCTTCAAGGCGGAGACGATATCGTTCTTCACTTCCCTTGTGAGATCGCCTTTCTTGTTTCCGTCATAGGAAGTGATATTGGGATCATAGCCTTTGGCCATCAAGTAGGAAGCGACGATCCAGCGGGCGGTATCGTACATACCGATAGAGACATCTTCCTTATATAAGGAGCGGTCGTAAAGAGCTTCAAAGCCGTTATTTTCCACAACTTCTTTGACATCGCTCTTCTTGTTAGAGTAAAGCATAGCATACGCTCCCCAGAAATAGGGGCAGAAGTAGGAATTGAATTCCTCTCCGGTCTTATCATCGACCATGTATTTGGCCATCAAAGAAGAAAGAGACGAAGAGAACATCGTCTGATACTGAGCTAAATAAGGATAGTCTTCCCTGTTGTTGACATCGAGTTCCTGAAGATAACCTTCCTGATAGAGTTCATTGACGATGTAGTCACCGGGAACCGCGACATCGTAGGAAGTAGTAGCGGAAGTGATCTTCTGATACATGGATTCGGAAGAGGTGACATCCTCTTCGATGACCTGGCAGTTATATTCCTTTTCGAATTCTTCGACGAGAGTATGGTCGATATATTCTCCCCAGTTGAGGAAGTAAAGGATATCGGAAGGAGTCAATAAGACGGCTACGGCAAAAGCGGTGAAGACACATAAGGATGTGAGGATCGCAATCAGTTTTTTCATGCCCGTTTGATTCCTTTCTCGTTTTTCTTATGAGAGGAACGTAAAGAGACAAAAAGAACGATAGCCAAGGTGATAAAAGTAAGAAGAGCATCGAAAGCATAGGCACCCGCGGAGAAGTTCTTTTTGGTGTAGGAAGAATAGACATAGTTCGAGAAGTTGGAGAAGCCGTTGCCCTGGGTATAGAAGGAGATGACAAAGTCATCGATCGAGAGAGTAAAAGCGATTAAAGCGCCCATCAGGATGGAGGTCATCAGCGAAGGAATGACGACCTTGAATAAAGCTTTCAAAGGTGGACAACCTAAATCCTGCGCGGCCTCAAATAAGGATTCATCCATCTGCTCGAGTTTCGGTAAGACCATCAAAATGACATAGGGAACCGTAAAGAAGATATGAGCTAAAAGCATCGAAGGGAAACCGAAGATATTCGGGAAGATTGGTTTTAATAAGGAGAAGATGATCATCAAAGAGATACCGGTGACGATTTCACTGGCGAGCATCGGGATGTCGTTGAGGAAATCCATCGCTCTTCTTGCCTTTTTATCTAAGGCGTGGATACCGATCGAAGCAAAAAGACCGAAGATGGTCGATAGGAAAGTAGTCCAAAGAGAAACCAGCAAAGAATCCAAAATGGAAGTATAGAGCTGACGGTTCGTGAAGATCTCGGCGTAGTTTTCAAAAGTGAATCCACCCCAAGCTAAAGGAGTGATGGAGTTAGCGGTCGCATTGAAGGACTGGTAGATGATGATGACAACCGGGATATACATCAACGAGAAGACAAAACAGACGAAGAGGACTTTGAGGACGAGGAAGAAAATCTCTTTTCCGCGATGGGTGTTAAGCATTTTTCAGTTTCCTCCATCCCTGTTTCTGTGTCTTGGAAGCCTGGTTGAAAAGATAGACAAGTAAGAGGATGACGATCGAGACGAGAATCGAAAGCAAGGACCCGTAGTTGTAGTTGTTCTTCTCAAAGACAGACTGGATCAGGTTACCGATCAGTCTTATCTTTCCTTGACCGATCGTCTGGGAGATCGCAAAGCCGGTCGCTGCCGGAAGGAAAACCATGATGATACCGGAAGTGACGCCACTCATCGATAAAGGAAGAGTCACCTTAAAGAAAGTCTTTACCGCCGGTACTCCTAAATCCCGGGAAGCCTCAAGAAGAGAGCGGTCGAGTTTTTCCAGCACGGTATAGATAGGGAAGATCATGAAAGGAAGATAGGTAGTTACCGTAACGAAGATGACACTCGGCATCGAACCGACAAGGTTAAAGGAAGAAAGAGCATCGTTAGAGAATAAACGAAGCCAAGAGACAATACGAAGCATCGAGTTAGACCACATCGGAAGAATCAGAAGAAGGAGTAAAAGCAGTTTATGTTTGAGATGGGAGAAAGAGATGAAATAAGCGGTCGGGTATCCTAAAAGAAGACAGATCACGACCGTGAAGAAAGCGACCACCAGAGAATTCCATATCGCTTTATAGACGGTGGGATCGGCTAGTCGCTGATAGGCATCGAAAGAGAAGGCGGCATCGGTGAAATTCATGCCGTTCATACTTAAGAAAGTAAGAACGAACATCAAGAGGAAAGGTAAAACGACAAGCAGGATCAGCCAGATGAGATAGGGAAGGGCAAACCACTTGAACTTTTTCATGGTTCTAGTTCTCTTTCTCCTGTTCTGAAGCGATGCGACGGCCTTCTTCCCGGATCTTCTGAATCTCGAGAGGCTGTTCTTTATCTTCGACCTTCATGAGGTGGATCTCATAGAAATCGACATGGAGACCGATCGTATCTCCGACTTCGACGTTCTGATAATCCTGAACCATCAGTCTCTGTCCATCAGCATCGACCCAGATATCGAAGGAGACACCGGTGAAGGCAGTCTTGACGACTTTTCCTTGGATCAGGGCTTTCGAAGGATCGTCTAAAACAAGGTCGAAATCCTCCGGACGGATGACCGCGTCGACGACTTCCCCAGGGATGAAGGTAGTGATATAGGTGCGGAAGTTCTCCCCTAAGAAATTGACTCTCTGGTTTCCTAAATAGGTCCCTTCGAGGATGTTGCCATCTTCGTAGTTGGCTAAAAGCTTGGCTTTGTTTTCACTCCGCGCTTCACAGTAGATATTGCCCGGAGCAACAAGGAATCCCAATTCCTCCCCGACAGAGACCTTATCGTCGGTTTCGATATGAACGGTCGTCCCGTTGATATCGACATCGGCTTCGTATTTATTGGAGTCGAAAGTGACCTCCGTGACTTTGCCACGCAGTTTCGCGACATCCAAGGAGCAGATATCGAAATCGCCTTTTTCGACGATGACATAGATAGGTTCTCCCGGTTTGAAATCCTGGACCGAGACTTTGAAGGTCTTATTGAGGATTTGGAGTTTCTGTTCTCCGAGATACTTACCTCTTTCGATATTGGCTTCCCCGATAAAGGAAGCGACAAAGCGGTTGACCGGAGCATTATAGATATCTTCCGGTCTTCCGATCTGCTGGATGAGACCGTCGTTCATGACGACGACCGTATCCGACATGACCATCGCCTCTTCCTGGTCGTGGGTGACGAAGATGAAGGTGATACCGAGTTTGCGCTGCATCTCACGGAGTTCCAGACGCATGGATTTACGCAATTTCAGATCGAGAGCGGAAAGAGGTTCATCGAGTAAAAGAATACGGGGTTTGTTGACGATGGCTCTGGCGATAGCGACTCTTTGCTGCTGGCCGCCGGAAAGAGAGGAGATTTCTCTTTCTCCGTAGCCTTCGAGGTTGACGAGTTTCAGAGCTTTGTTGACTTCGGTCTCAATCGTATCTTCCTTGAAGTGACGGTCTTTGATCTTCGCAATTATCTGGTAGTAACAATCATCTTTGCTGACCTGAGCTAAAAGGAGTTTTGATACTTCCTTAAAGCTTTCTTCTCCGGTCAAAGCAGGAAGAGAGACTTCTTCTTTCTTCAATAACTCTTTTAGGCTATCGAGATACTGACTCTGCTTCTTCGGATGATGCTCTTTCTGAAAGTTCCTGAGCTCGTTCTCTAAGCGGATCGTCTTCGATTCCGAGGAGAATTTCTCAATGACGTATTTCTTGACATCCTTCGGTTTTTCGATATGGGAAAGCACTTTCGTAAGAGCATCGATATCCTCTTCCGAGAAGCCGTATTGGTTCATCAGGTTCATCGTTCCGATATCGTAGACATTGGAATAGATGTTGTTTCTTAAACCGAAAGCGATATTGTCATAGACATTGAGATGAGGGAAGAGAGCATAGCGCTGGAAGACGGTGTTGATCGGACGCTTATGGGCGGGAAGAGATTCGATCTCCTGTCCATCGAGAAGCAGTTCTCCTTTATCCATCTTCTCAAAACCGGCGATGATACGTAAGGTTGTGGTCTTTCCGCAGCCGGAAGGACCTAAAAAAGTGACGAATTCGTTCTCGTTGATGGCGAGATTCAGGTTGTCGAGAATGACGTTCTGCCCGTATGCTTTTCTGACTCCTCTGAGTTCGAGGATTTTCCTTGCCATGGCCTAATTCCTTTAGGGGTTATAGCCCCTCTTTCTTGTTGCGTAGAGAATTATAGAAGGAATGAGAGGAATAGCAAGGAAAAGTTTTCCCTTTCGGAAACTTGCTCTTACAAGCCAGATAGATTGTGTGTAAACGGAGCGAGAAGTTTTCGTTCTTCTTACTTAAATATAAGGTATATTAATATGGTTTTAGACTTTAATATTTTCTTAAAAATGGAAACTTCATCCACTTGTAATACCACCTTAGCGAAAAGCGAACGTTTCTTCCTCTCTTTGGAAACGGAGAAGAAAAAGAAAGTTTTCGCGGATATTCTTCTTTCCTTGCTCGCTCTTGTTGTTCCGATCCTTTTAGCCTGTCTTCTTTTTTCGAAAGCCGGTTATAGTCTTCTGGATCATAACGGCAACACCGCTTTGATGAGCGATGCAAAATCCCAGTATATCGCTTTCCTCGTCTCTTTCCGGAGGATGATCCTAGATGGCGGCTCTCTTCTTTATACCGAAGGAAAATGTTTCGGCGGAAGTTATATGACTCTCTATTCTTTCTATCTCTCCAGCCCTTTCAACTTGTTGCTTCCTTTGATTGCCGAAGAAGATATTCCTCTTTTCTTCCTCTGGTCCTCAATTGTGAAGATGGGATTAGGATCTTTTAACTTCTATCTCTTCTTGCGTTTCTCGACCCATAAACCGAAACTCGGGTATCTGATCTTCGCTTTCGGGTATGGACTATTGAGTTATGACTTCCTCTATATCTTCAACTTCATGTGGATGGATGATGTCGCTTTATTACCTCTTGTTCTTCTCGGTATTGAAGAGATGAGAGAAAGAAAGCATTTCTGGCTTTATCCTCTCTCTTTAGGTCTGACCATCCTCGCTAACTGGTATCTCGGAGCTTTAGTCTGTATCTTCTTAGTCTTCTATCTTCTTCTCAATCTCTTCCTTTCGGAAAAAGGAAAGAGACTTTCTTTCCTAAGGGATGCCGTACTCTATTCTCTCTTAGGAGGAATGATTTCCGCCGTCCTTCTTTTCCCGACTCTCCTCCATATGGAAGGAACCAAAGCGACGTTCTACATGGGAAATAGACGTTTCTTCTCTCTTTCCACTTTCTTCAACGGTTTCTTAGAGAACAGTTATGCCTCGCTCTCCCAGATTCAGGATAACATGGGATATGCCTCCTTATTCTGTGGTGTCGTGAGTTATGTTTTCTTCCTCGAGTTCTTCTTCAACAAAGGCTATAAGTGGGAAGAGAAAATCATGGTCGGAACTATCTTCCTTATCTATATGTTCTCTATCCTTGATTCCATTCTCTACACTCTTTTCCATGGAGGAAGAGAACCGACCTGGTTTCCGACCCGCTACTCTTTTGCTATCGACGCTCTCCTTTTAGCCTATGGCGGGAAATGCTTTGCCAAACAGGAGAAAGTCTCTCCCTTAGCAACGATCGCTGTTGTAATTGTTCCTATTATTGTTATCCTCTTAGCTCTTTATGTCCCTGCCCAATACGATAAAAAGACCGGAACCGTTAGCTATGTGCTGTCGATTCCTTCTCTTCTTATCTATTGCAGTGCTGCTCTTGTTTCTCTTCTTCCTAGCTATCTAAGAAAAACAAAATTCCTCTCCACCCATCAGAAGATGGCTACTTTCTTTGTGGGCTTGGCTTTGACTCCTTTAAGCGCCTTAAGTGTCTATCGGGGTGCTGATCATGTCCTTTCCGTCAATAAAGAAACGGAGGAAAAGTATTCGACCTATCTCGACGATATCTCCTATCAGGAAGATGTCGACCGCCTTCTTGCTTACGACAATAGCGATAACTACCGCATGGAGATCACCACCAACCGCAAAGGGAGCGATAACCATAAGAACAACAACCCGCTTTTCTATTCGTATCCCGGCGTGAGCCATTTCTCCTCGACCGAAGTGAAGGAAGTCGAAAACTATCTGAAGAAGCTCGGTTTCTATTACGATTACTTCGGAGAATCCTATGAAGCCGGATCTACCTTAGCCATCAACAGCTATCTCGGTATCAAGTACCTGATGGATCCGAAAAACACCGAAGAGAACGCGAAAGCGCAGTTCATCCATAACACCGCTAGCAAGAATCCGGTCAAGGAACTGGATATCACCCCTCTTCATGACGATGTCCATTACTATGAGCTCACTTCTTCTCTTCCTCTCGGTTATGTGACGGAAAGACAGAACTACTCCTATATCGGAGAAGGGGAATACCTCAAAGACGAAGAGGGAAACAATACCGAGGATATCCATTATTACAATTTCTTCGAGTATCAGAACAATATCTATAAGAATCTCACTTCTTCGATCGTCAACGAAGAGCGTAAGAGCAAGGATATCTTTGTTCCGCTCACTTCTTTTGGGAGCATCTATCTTTCGAAGGGTGTCCTTATGACTCCTTTAAAAGAAGGGGGATACTTCATTGAGATGGCTCCTAAGAATTCCGCTATCACTTTCTACTATGAAGTTCCGAAAGAGGAAGTAGGAGGAAACCTCTATTTTGCGGAAGGTAACGTCAATGAGAACTATACGATCTCCGCGGATAATACCTATCTTTATAATTCTTATTATTACCGGAGAGGTATTCTCGGTATGAAGGATACCAAGAGTCATACCCATTCGGTCACTTACCGTTTCACCAAGGAGATGAGCGGTATCAAGATTGAACCGGCGTTCTATGTCGAGGATTTAAGTGTTCTTAACGAGTATCTTTCTTCCTTGCGGAAAGAAAGTGCCTTGAATCTGAAAAAGATAGAAGGCCGTTTCACGTTCGGTTATGAAGGAAACTTCGAACTGTTGGAAGAAGGAGATACGAAGGATTTCCTCTTCACTTTCCCTTTTGAGAAGCAGTTCAAGGTCACTATCGATAATAAGGAAGTAGCGACCAAGGAATCCTTCAATGTGTTTCTTTCGGTTCCTCTTAATGGTATCTCGAAGGGGGTCCATACGATCAAGTTAGTCTATCAGGATACTCCTTTCTATGTAGGAGCCTTGGTTTCGCTTCTTTCTTTGCTCTCGGTGATTGTATTAGCCGTTCTTGAACCGCTTCATTACCGAAAGAAAGAGGAGAAAGAAAAAAGAAGGATGTATACTCTTCTTACCGATGGTCTTGCTTTTGAAAAAGAAGACCTAGAGAAATAGGAAAAAGAAACTATGAACGAAGAAGAAAGAATCCTCATGGAAGAAGTAAAGAAAGTAAAGGAACTCACTTCCTTTACTCCCGAGATCGGAATCGTTTTAGGTTCCGGGTTAGGAGGACTGGCTGAAGAAGTAAAGAAAGTCCTTGAGATTCCCTATTCTTCTCTTCCTTCTTTACCGACTTCTTCGATTCCCGGTCATAAAGGAGCTTTTCTTTTCGGAACACTAAGGGAAAAGAAAGTGATCCTCATGGAAGGTAGAGTCCATTATTACGAAGGGTATAGTGCAAAAGAAGTCGTTAGGCCTGAACGGCTGATGGCACTATTAGGAGCAAAGAAGATTCTTCTTACCAATGCGGCAGGAGGAGTAAACGAAAGTTTTGTTCCTGGGGACCTGATGATGATAGTGGACCATATCGCCTCTCTTGTTCCTTCTCCTTTAAGAGGAGAGAATATCGATTCCTTCGGTCCCCGTTTTCCCGATATGTCCGGAGTCTATTCTCCTTCCTTACAGAGAAAGATGAAGGAAGCGGCTTCTTCTTTATCGATTCCTTTAAAAACCGGTATCTATATGCAGTTTACCGGTCCTCAGTTTGAATCACCGGCAGAGATAAGAATGGCAAAAACGCTAGGAGCCGATGCAGTAGGGATGTCTACGGCGATTGAAGCCATCGCTCTTTCCCATATGGGAGTAGATGTAGCCGGGTTATCTCTGATCACCAATAAAGCAGCCGGATTAAGTAAAGAACCTCTTTCGCATGAAGAGGTACAGGAAATCGCTTCTCTATCGGCAAATAAAATGGAAGCTTTGGTAAAGAAGTTTGTGTCGTTGCTTTAAGCTGATTTCAATAAAAGTCTGTTTTTTTCTTTCTCATTTCTGTTTTTACTTTGTTCTATTTGCGAAACAGAAAGATTTTTGAGTGTCCTTGTTTGACATTACAAAAAAATACTAAGCTCTTTTTCAAAAGGAGCAAGGCATGAAAAAATATAATTGGAAAACAATGCTACTATTCTGGATTCTGGTAGCTGTCTTGTATGTCGTCTATTCTCTTTTCTTCTGGATTGATCTGAAGGATTTAGGATCCTGTTTTCTTCTTGGTCTATACTTTATTGTCTCTCTGCTTTGTCTTGTTCCGGTCGTTTACCATGTGGAAGATAAGAAACCCTATGACCGAAAAAATCTTCCGTGGGATATTTTCTTCCTCCTTCTTTGTCTTCTTTGCACGATTGCCTCTTTTGTCGTAGCGATCCTTGTTTACCACGAAAACTATTTTTCGAGTGTCCTTCTTGTAATCGATCTTTTTGATATCGGCTTGTATAGTTTCCGTCTTCGTAAGGTGCTGAAAAAAGGCGCACCGAAGAAAAACTAGGAGATTTCTTCTAAGCCGTTTCAAACTATAGTAGGAGGGAATAGATAATGAAAAACGCATTCAAGATTCTTTTTTCCTCTTTTCTTCTTCTCTGTTCCTGTCAAAGCGGTTCCGGAACGAAGACTCTCATTCAATATACTGAGGAACCCGGTTATTCGGTTCGGACCCATTATTCTATCGGTACTCTTCCTTTCAGAGAGGAAAAGTAGAAGAGGAATTCGGACTTCTTCCTCCTTATCCTTTCGTTTATGAGAAATCTTACCTCGCCGTTTCCTTTTACAATGGCAAAGGCGAAAAGATAGACCAGTTCTCTTGGGAAGAAGGGGAAAAGGTTCTTTTCGGTTGAGGAGGAACCGAGACTCCCAATAAAGAATGTCCCGTCCAGGAAATCTGGAAAGATACCGAAGAGAGCGAAAAGAAGATCACTCCTTTTCTTACCCATCAAGGAGTGATCCGGAAAGAAGAGACAAAGATCTATTCTTTCCAAAGCGAAGACGGGTATCCCTATACTTTCTCTTCGGAGGATGCCTATTGCCTTTCTTCTACCTATAGTGAAGTTTCTTTTTAATCCTTCGAAAACGTATCAGGCAATCACTTCACGAAACCTAAAGGAAGAGAACGATCTAGTGTTCCTTCAGGAAAAGTAATGTATTTCTAAGCAAGAGAGACGAAGCTCCTTTTGGAATCCATATCCGGAAGAGGCTTCGTTTTTTCATTGGAAGAGAAATATAGGTGATTTCTTCGCTTTTGAGAAAAACATATCTATTTTCCCTTCTTTGTTCTTCTGGCAGGAAGACAAAAGGAACCTTTCTGCTCCTCCTATGGTTCTTGACAATTCTTTGCTTTTTATTAGAATGAGGTTAAAAAGAAAGGGGAATTCCTTAAATGAAACTGAAAAAACCTGTTTTTGCTGTTCTACCTCTTCTGCTTCTTTCTTCCTGTTCTTCTACAGGTTCTTCCTCTTCCCCGATAGAAGTGACTACCGCTACCGAGAAGGAACGTGCTGAGGCCAATCTGAAAAAGGATGATCTCAGCCAGGTGAAGGTATACGAATACCGCTACGAAGGAGATTCCTTCTATTACCGTTCCATCGTCTGGAACGGAAAGAAGAAGGCTCCGTCTCTTTTCCTTGCTCTTACGGAAGAGGATAAAACCGATAAAAATAACTATGGCCTGAGAATCGGAGGAGTCGATACTTCCTTCTATTATTTCTATATTCCGCGGAAAACTTCCGATTCCATCAAAGACTGTCTCTATATTCAGAAATCCACTTCGGATAAGGAACAGGCCGGCTATACCATCGCTTCCGATTCCGGAATGGCCTATGAAGATATCACCTATATCTTCGATGGTCTTAATAGCTCTATCACCACTATGGCAGCTTCCATCCGGGAGGAAGTAGCACCGGAATTGGAGAAGCAGAAATTCATTCTGGATCCGGATTACTTCTGCTAAGGATTCTTGCTGATCTTGATATCCTTCGTAGTATAGTCAACCATCTTTTCGTAGTTATGCCTCCTAGCCGATATTCCTAAGCTAGGAGGCTTTTCTTTTTCATTGCTAATAATATTAAATAAAATTTCTTCAGTTGCCTAAAGAATTTTTCATCTAAACATCTTTATCTCATAAATTGAATTTTTCTGTATTGCTCCATTGAAAAACTACCTCCTTCTCACGTAGAAAACGTAAGAGGGAGGTAGCTAATAAACAGGTTCTTAGGAGATTACGCCTTCACCAAAGCGCAGACTTTCGTGGAGCCCGTATAGAGAGAATAACCGGAACGGATATTATAGGAAGTTCCATCCTTAGAGGTGAAATAGAGTCTTCCGTTTGTTACCGAGACATCCGTAGTCGCTTCGCCGTTAAAGGTGACACCCTCCAGAGTGACAACAATTGTATAGTTCTTCTCTTCTTCGGTTTCCGTCGCTTCTACTTTTCCGGTATAGGTACCGACAAAATCGCTGAGCGGATTATATTCCGTCAAAGAATCCGGAGTAAAAGGAAGCTTAGCACTACCGACCGAATAACGGGTATAGATATCGATGGCATTAGCAAAGCTATAGGCATGGGTAGAGAAGAGATGTCCGTTATCGTCAAGAGTGATATCGAGATGATCCGCCATCTGAACGGTAGCCGGATCGATGAGAGATTCCATCGCAAAATACTTCAGGAAAACACCGGCCCTTCTTCCGGAGAGAGAATAGACTCCGCTCTTTTCATCGTAGCCGAAGAGTTCTGCAGCCATGACGATCTGAGGACGGACATCGGCTAAGGAGGTCATATCCTTAAAGGTTCTAGCATCGTAGGGATTCCCATAGTCATCGACCTGATAGAAGAAATCTCCGGAAGCGTTTTTGACAACATGGACCAAGGTGCTTTTTCCGCTTATTTCCTTCATGACATATCCGACTTGGTTATTGAGATACGGGGAATTGAGAGAATCGTAGAGATAGACACCATCGCTTGCGACAATACCTTCAAAAGAAGCGATATCCCCATAGGATTCGCTGATTCCGTGATAGGTGAATTCG